>JAYSST010000363.1:0-1490 GCA_043720435.1 Bdellovibrionales bacterium | reverse complement strand
AAGGGTTCGACTTCAGTCAGAAACTTTCTGACGTAACGATTGCAGACCCATTTGCTCTCAAAATGTCTGGTGTAAAGTTTCAAGGACTTATGAAGGGTCGACTCGATCGTGACACCAAGGGTCTTATCGTCGAAGCGGCTCTGCAAAATTTGAAATTGTCTATCGACCGCATTTCAATTCATACGGTCGTGAAGGCGCGAGTTGGAGGCGTCGACGCTACTATTCGCATCGATGCGGAATGTACGGCCTCCGAAATTTCTTGGCCGCAGAAGACAATTGCCCTATTTGCGCGCGGACGATTAATAACCGCGCCGCGATTAACCCTAGATTTGTCTGGTCTGGCGCTTTCTGCAGATTTGGAAAAACCGGAGATGCGCCTTTCATGTCAGGGACCATTCGGTATCGACGAAGCCATACGCGATTACGCGTGGACCGCGATTCAACAACGCTGGACGGATCAGCTTTTTATAGAGGAAGTCGAAGCGAAGGTTGAAGAGTCGTTTGCATCCGCACTAGCCGTCGGCGGTGAAGGGCTGAATCTTGTCAATCAGCCTGGGATGAGTGCCACGATGTTTGCGGAAAAATACACCGTCGCCTCCGAGGCTGGACATCTGGGCGCGCGCCTTGAGCTAAGCCTCGATCGGCCCGTGCCGACAGCGAGCGTCGTCGGTGCTACCGTCGACTTACCGACGGGCAAGATAGATGAAGTGACTCTGTCTGTTCCTGCAGGTGCCGCCGAGACTGTCATGCGCGCTTGGCTCGCACCAGGTGTATGGTCTGAATGGATCGAAGGGAGGAGCGTCGACGGATTCAGAGATCTGATGTCTTCACGATTCAAACAGATCATCGCATTCCCTGACCTGCAAAATTATCCGAAGGACGCGCCATTTTGGTTCGCACTCGACATGACTGAAAAGCCAAGCCTGCAATGTGTCGCTGGCGAGCTACATGTGTGGGCTCCAGTTGGCGCTTGGATGCTTCTAAAAGATCCGAGTCTCCAGATTGGATATAAACCGATGGTGCGTTTCTCGATTCCGACACGGATATCGGTGGCGCTACCGCAATCAAAAGCGAAACGTGCGATCTCTGCGAAAGTTGATAGCATGGAAATGAGCCATGCCTTCGACAAGCGCTATGTCGAAACCGAAAGACCAAACACGATCATAGCGACCGAACAAATCTTGGACGGCATCAAAGATTTCGCCGAAACCAAAATCGCCGATCTGACTTTATTCGACGGATTCGTCGGCGAAACGGCGAAAGCGCTCAATCGAACCAACGTCAGTTGCGACCCGGCGACGCAAGTCATTCGCATCGTCATGCCGAGCGGCCTCTAAGCTTTTAGAATGAAGATGTTATTTTTAAAGATCCGCCATCGTTGTCCTTGAACGGCCCGATAGGTGAATCAAGATTTGCCTCGTACCAAGTCCATCCGAGTTCAGCAGCAATGGACGCATTGAGATCCATCGTTAGGTTCGTCTGGATGATCG
>JAYSST010000362.1:0-3587 GCA_043720435.1 Bdellovibrionales bacterium | reverse complement strand
CGAAGACCGGAATTTTATATTGCAGAATCGAACCCGAATAAAGTCTCGGCTTTCGATCCTTCGAAAAATCGACAGCGATTTCGTCGACACGTTCGTTGCCCGGGACACCTATGTGCCCGCGGACGTAGCGCCATTTTATGACTCCGTGATCTTTGCGGTACATCACTTCTTTCGCGAGTTCCTGCCAAAGCTCTTTGTTCGAAACGTCTTTACCTTCAGCCGTCTTCCAACCTTTTTTCTGCCAGCCCCAAATCCACTGCGTAATTCCACGAATGACATAGGTCGAATCTGTGCAGATCGTGACGGCATGATCTGCATCGCGAATTTCCCGAAGCGCCATGATCGTGCCTAGCATCTCCATTTGATTGTTGGTCGTTTGCTCTTCATGACCACCGAGTTCACGCACACGTCCGTCTGGACGAACAACGATGGCTCCCCAACCGCCCGGTCCTGGATTTCCCGAACAAGCGCCGTCGGTATAAATCAAGATACCGCGGACGAGGTCTTTGTCTGCCTGGCTAGGCGATTGCCTGACATCATTCTTGGCGTCGGTTCCAACCGCCCCGCCGCCGCTCGACCCATCTTCGTCACTGATCGCGTTCTCTTTAAAACCACCCATGTTGAAGACCCTAAGACTTCTCGCCCTCGTGAACAAGTAAACGTCCGGCTGCGTTGACGCATGAGGCTTCCGTGGTCTGGTAGAAAACGCCTCACTCTGGGACGCGAAAAAGCCGATGAAAACAACGATGGTCTCGAACTGCGGAAAACCTATATCGTCTATGTGCAAACTTGCGTTTGGCGCGATTGCGATCGCCTGCGCGGTCTCAGCACCGGTGCTTGTCAACGCCTCGTCCGCAGAGGCCGCCGTCAAAACAAGTGCCGTCGCGAAATGTGCTTCTTGGTTTGCGTCGTTTCGTGCCGAGATTAAAGAACGGATTTTTATTCACTACAATTACACCAGAACCCGCGATGGACTCGCGGCAACGTCAGCCGCCGACTATAACACCGCATGGCTTCGTGTAACACCGACCGATCTTCGCAGAAACGCAACATATCTCAAAACGTCGATCGACGAAGGACATCCGCAAATTGCTTTTTTGCAGAAGCTTGGCTTCAAGTTCGACTTTGAAAACGGGCACACGATTCCAACGATGTCCGAAATCAGCGCACGGTACGATGAGTTAGCGAAGGATCTCATTACGCGCGGCAAAGTACGTGAAGAAGACTTGATCCGACCGGCTCGAATGTTCCAAGTCATAGAAAACGGGAAGCGAAGAATTATTGCCGTGGGCCTCACGCAAGAACCGCCCGCTGGCGCATTACCTCTGAACGACGTTGTTCGCGGCGAAGAGTTTTTACGTTTCCTCGCCGACGGTTATTGGCCGATCGGTGAAATAATGCCCGGAGGGGACACCGGGATTTCGTTCGCACTTCACGATTTGGGCCACGTCGGTGCTTTCGCACGCAATCCAGATTACATGCGCGCCCTAAAAGATTTTGCACGAACACGGGTGGCCGCGGGCCGATTCGATATCAAAGATAATAAGATGAATGCGATCCTAGAAAGTCTAGCGCTGGGTCGCGCCGACCTGCGGCCCCAGTTTGACGAAACTCTTTCGAAACTCGGCATATTAAATCGAAATGCGAGCGAACCCTGGACAGCGTCGAATTTTGCGACGGCCCTCGAAGGCTTTTCGGATGGAAAAATTTCGGAAGAGATTCTAGCCGCCTACAAACAACGGCACGGCCTTATCGAAGATTTCGGCGGAGCTCGCAGCGACGCATTTACGGTCCCCCGTTCGAAAAATCCACGACTGGAGAGTTTCGAGGAATGGCCAGACAATCCAAAATCCATTTTAGAAAACGCATTTCACGCAACGGATCCGCGAATGAAGCGAGTCGCTTACGCAAAATACCTGGCGGCCATGGATCATTCGACGAGAATCAGCCCGGCCGATTTTCTGAAGGAACTAACTCACAAAGATAATTTGACGCTCGATTCGAAGATCTATCGATATCTCTGCGTTTCAGGAATTTTCCAGAGCAAGTCACGCTTCTATACGAGGTTCTGCAGACTGTCGGGGCCGTAAGCCGGCCCCCGAGTTCAGTGATTGTGGCCGCCCGGTCCGTGCGCGTGACCGTGCTGAAGTTCTTCTCTCGTCGCTTCACGAGTTGAGTCGATCTCGACTTCGAACGTGAGCTCCTCGCCCGCGAGTGGATGATTTCCGTCGATCGTCACGTGGGTGTCTGTAACTTTAGTGACCTGCACAACCTGCGCTTGGCCATCGCCAGCGTCCGCGTGAAAACGGTCGCCTACGGCAACGTCCGCCTTTGGTAATTTTTCTTTCGGCACTTCAACAATCATGTCGGCTTCGATCTCGCCGTAAGCCTCAACGGCCGCTACAGTGACCGTCTTTTTGTCACCCGCCTTCAGATCTTTGATCGCCTGTTCGAGACCGGGAATGATTTGTCCCGAGCCTTCCAAAAACATCAACGGCTCTGAACCGAATGAACTTTCAAGCTGTTCGCCAGACTTGTTTTTCAAGGTGTAGTGGAAAGAAACAACGCGTGGGTTCAGGTTCAAGACCATGGACGCTCCTCGGGATAGACCCGGTGAGCGTGCACCCGCGGGTCGGTTATAGAATATTCGCCGCTAGCTCGGCCAACTCTGAACGTTCGCCTTTAGAGAGCGATACGTGTGCAGAAAGCCTTTGCCCCTTCATGCGCTCGACCGAGTAGGTCAAACCAGAAGTGGCGCTATCGACGTAGGGGTTGTCGATCTGATAGGCATCGCCCGTCAAGACGACTTTTGTTCCCTGCCCAGCTCGCGTCACAATTGTCTTAATTTCGTGTGGCGTAAGGTTCTGCGCCTCGTCGACAATCAGGTACTGATTCGGAATCGAGCGACCGCGAATATACGTGAGCGGCTCGATATTGAGCATCCCCTGATTGATCAATTCTTGAGCGCGGCCCGCCGCTTTTTTGTCAGCTCCCATAAGAAATTCGACGTTATCGAAAATTGGCTGCATCCACGGATTCAGCTTCTGCTCGACGTCGCCTGGCAGGTAACCGATATCGCGACCCATCGGGAAAATCGGACGGCTGACAAGCAGACGCTGGAAACGTCCTTCATCGAGCGTCTTGAAAAGTCCTGCGGCTAACGCCATCAGTGTTTTTCCAGTACCAGCTTTACCAACGAGCGAAACAAAAAGAATTTCATCGTTGAGGAGACAATCCATCGCGAACGTCTGCTCGACGTTGCGCGGGTGAATTCCCCAGATGGATTCGTTGGGAACCATGATCGGCACAATGCCGTTATCTTTTTCGCTGAAGCGACCGATCGCCGAATGATTCGGATTCGAAAGATCTTTCATCACGACGTACTGATTCGCTTTCAGTGCAAACGTATTACTCGTGATAATTTTCTCGGCGTAAAATTCTTCGATGATGCCAGGCTCGACATCGATCTCGCGATGCCCCTGATACATTTCGTCGATTTCAACTCGCTCGGGCTCATAGTCCTTTGCGAAAACCGCATAGACGTCAGCGCGAATGCGCAGATTGATATCTTTTGTAACGAGCTCGAC
>JAYSST010000361.1:0-1492 GCA_043720435.1 Bdellovibrionales bacterium | reverse complement strand
GTTCGGTTGAAGGTTTAGATCCCGATAAAGTTACAGTGGTCGATTCGCGCGGAAAAATGTTGTCTCGACCCGACGGCAGCAGCGGTTCAGGCGCCCTGGCCGAAGCCAAGACAAAAATGGAAACTGACATCGAAGAGCGGGTTGAATCGATCCTCGCCAAAGTCGTCGGCCAAGGCAAAGTCATGGTCCGCGTGAATGCGCAGTTGAATCATCGTCAAAGCCAGACGACCGAAGAAACTGTGGATCCTGATAAGACGGCGCTTCTTGCCACACAAAGCGAAGAAGAAAAGTTGGACGGATCTCGCACGAATCCAACCGGTGTTCCCGGATCGCGCGCAAATATTCCCGGCGCACAAGAGGCTGGGCAGGTTGGCTTCAGCCAAAACGTCACAAAAGAACTGAAAACGCAGAATTACGTCGTACCAAAAACCGTTCGCAACACTAGCGAAGCCGCGGGTGGACTCGAGCGCATCACGGTTTCAGTTCTCGTTGATGGCGTAACGACGGCGACGCCAAACGATAAAGGCGAATCTCAGGATGCTTGGGTACCGCGCACTCCAGAAGAGATTGCAAAGTTCGACTCGATCGTGAAGAACGCAATCGGCTTTAGCGAGGCACGCGGCGACTCGGTAAAAATCGAGACGATGCGATTCGAAAAAGAAGATTTTAGCGAGAGCGAAAAGTGGATGACGACGCTCGAGCGTAAAAAACTCGTGAACTCGGTGTTCAAGTGGTTGCTCCTCGGTGGAGTCTTAGCCGCGTTCTTCTTGCTTGTGATCCGACCATTCATGCGTTGGGTTACCGATAGCTTCCAGGATTCGGTAGACGATTTGCTGCCGCGAACAATCGAAGAACTTGAAATGCTTCAGTCGGTCGATAATTCGTTGCCTGGAATGTCCAGTGCGCTTCCGGTTCTTGAAGAGTCACTTGATCCTGATAAGGCCGAGTCCGAGCTCTTACGCGAACGCATTATGACTCTCATGGGCAAAGACGAAGAAAAAGCTTCGGGTGCCTTCAGCCTCTGGCTGATTCGAAAGGACGCATAATCAATGTCAGCTGGAACCGCGGTAAAACTTCAGAAACCCGAGCACTTTGAATTTGAAGCCCTTCGCGGCTTTGAAAAGGCAGCCATTCTCGTCAACTACCTGGGGCCCGAGGCTGCGAAGGTATTGCTGAAACGGATGGACGACGGTGATATTCGTAAATTGCTCACGGTGATGAGTAAATTTCGAATTGTTCCAATCTCGATTACTAAAAAAGTTTTGGAAGAATACTACGAGCTTGTCAGC
The DNA here is from genome assembly GCA_043720435.1 of Bdellovibrionales bacterium. Lineage (GTDB taxonomy): Bacteria > Bdellovibrionota > Bdellovibrionia > Bdellovibrionales > JAMPXM01. The sequence continues at coordinate 203 of JAYSST010000361.1, read as the reverse complement.
GAGTCTGAAGACTACATCTTCTCGGATCGCACAGTAGCGAAAGAGACTGTGATCGATGCGCTTGGCGAAGAACGTGCACGCGGTGTCTTGGGTCACTTGAGCGTCGCGAGTTCACAGCGTCCGCAGCTTGAATCGCTCGAAAGCGTCGACGCGAAGTCGCTGGCAAATTTCTTGGTCAACGAACATCCTCAGACGGTATCGGT
>JAYSST010000360.1:0-3594 GCA_043720435.1 Bdellovibrionales bacterium | reverse complement strand
CGACAGTTTCGCCTGCATTCCGTTCTCATGAACGAACTTTCGAAAACTCGAAGCACGGATAACAAACCACTCGGGTACTGGCACTCCGAGCTTTGTCATGCGCCAAAGATTTTTCCCTTTGCCGCCCGCTTCGTTCACTAAAAGAGATTCTTGTTCTTCATAATCAAGCCGTTGCAATTCTTCGCGAGTTAAACAAATCATAGATATCTTCCCACCAGTTGTTTGAGGACTGGCGACCAAATGTGAAAGAAAAGCGAAACAGTAGCGAGACCTTCGATAATCTTAAATGCCGCCGGACGCACCCACAGAAGTGGGTACGAGAGCAAGGTCAGGATCGCCCACGGTCCCATCCAATTCATAAAGCCGATTGATTTCGCGCCGATTAACGATACCGCAAACAACATCGCAACGATCATGAACGTGCCCTGCCGACCGTAGACACTTAAGTATGTTCCTAAAATCGGATGCGCTTTAGGATTAAGCTTGCGACTTACTTCATAGGTGAAAAACGAACCGAGAACCGCGAGCGACCAGCCGACTGTCAAGTTGTCGATTGTCGCGGCCATTAATAGGCAAAACGGAACCAAAATAATTTGGTGGGTAATAGCATAAATCAACGGTCGTTTCGCTAGGGCTTGGCCGATATAGAATTCTTTGTACATCAACCAAAGCCAGCCGGTCGTGAGCGTCGCGAGCCACATCGAAGTCATATTAATAAGCACAAAGCTCGCACTTAAAAGCCAACCGACCGCCATCATAACCGAAATCGATTTTGAAACCTGCGCTGTAGTTAGGACGCCACGCGGGAGTGGCCTCGTTGGATGCGCGATAACGTCCTTATCGTAATCTTTGAGTTCGTCCATCAATCGAAGAGTCGCAAAGACCCACATGGCGTAAACGAAACAAAAAAACGTCTCAAAGCTTGCGACAGTGTGACCGTCAGTCGCTGAACCTACAACAGCACCCGAGAGTGCGAGGCCGCCACTCAGCAGAAAATAGACCGGAAGCGGAAAGCGCTCGCGTATATAGATCAACCAATTTTTCAAGATAGCACCTCACGTTTAGCTTTAAGTCGGCTCTTCACTCGATCGATTCGGGCGCGATGTCGATGATCCCGTACAATATGAGTAGAAAATAATGTGTAGCTCTGTTTCAAATCAAGCTCGGTGCTCGATAAAAACATCTTAGCCTTACGCAAAGGTTCTTTACCCTCCACATAAATTTCGAGACCGCCACGATCGTCGCGCGCGCAAAATACCTTACTGGTCTCGAGATGTACGCCAAGTTTCTGCTCGATCATAAAATCGGTCTCGGACTGCGAGCTGCGTCCGGCATACCACCAGATTCCGTCGCGAACGACGACCCGGTCACCCATCGCGTGCCAGATTCGCCCTTGATCGTCTTTTTGCTTGTTCAATCGATTTTCTTTTTCGACGTCTTCATCGCGCCCGATGTAAAACGGGCACACGTGGCTACCCGAGACCCACGTTGTCGAAAGCTCAACTCGAGCTTCGATCGCTTTCGCCGGTCGACCCAACGCTAACGTTTGAAAATATCCGGCAGCACGACTGCGGTCGACAGCTTCTCGGGCGTCCATGAAAGCGACAGGTTCTGCTTCTGAACTTCCATACACGTGCAAGAACTCGGCATCCTTGAATCTTCCAAACGCCGTTTCAAAAATCGCACAATCGGTCAATGCGCCGCCGACATGAATCGCCTTCAAACCTGCGAAACCAGTTTCCGTCGAAACACGTTTTAAAAACGCAGGACCAATCGTCGCGGTTTCGGGCGCGAGGCGCGAAGTCAAACTCGATGCCCAACGGATGTCGGCATCACGCCACTTCATTGGAATGACGACAGAACCCCGTCCGCTTGCGAGATTTGCAAAAACAAAATTGGTAAAAATCGTAAGTTCTGGTCGCTCATGCTGATCGTGATGAAGGGCATCGCGGAGCACCCGATGCTGCTCGAGCAGATAACCGTGACGGCGTGGAACACCTTTGGGTTTGCCAGTGGTACCGCTCGTAAAGGCGACAAGGCCTAGCGTTTCGGGATCGACGGCGACAGCTTCGAAAGTTCCTCGGGGTCCATTTGCCCCTGCTTCAAGTGCATCGAGACTCATCCATTTCGGAATAGATCGAATGCTAGAAACACGAAGCCCCCAGATTCGGCCAAGCATCCCGGTCAAAAAAAGTTTCGGTTGCAAACCAGCGACGACCGAATCGATTCGCTCGAGCGGCATCCACGGTTCAATCACTGCGACCGAAACACCAAGCCCGAGGGCACCTAGAACAAAACTGAAAAGTCGCGGTTCTAGAGCCGAGCCGAGCAATATCGTGTCGCCTTTTGAAATTCCCATCGCTTTAAGTCGCGATTGGAATCGAGTCGCTTGAATTTCAACTTCACCAAAAGTCACAGGCTTCTCTCTCGGAAAGATGAGAGCAGCGCGATCGGAATGTGCTTCGATAGAACGAAGGACGGGACTCACGCCATTTTCAAATTTGCTGGTTACGCTCACGGTCCCCTCTCGTCGCTGTGTCCATGTTTTTTACAACTCAGTAATTACTGCGCCATCGCAAAGACGAAAAGCAGTATCGCCCACGCCAGATGATTCGCCAGGAAGAGCCCACGAACGGGATCACGCCCCACCCGGAAGACTTCATCTATGAAGAGAAGAATGTGGTAGAATCCGTGAGCCATCGCCGCCGTGCTGTTTCCGAAACTTGCGGGTAAGAATGCAAAACCCGTGGCCGGCAGAAACACGACGACCGACGGCAAATTTAGTATGAAAAGTCCGAGCATGATATGCGTCGGCTTTCGAACTGGCCCCACCGCAAGTGAGGCGAGTTCTCTTCGCATGATGAAAATCGCCCAACCCGCGTGCAACGCGAGAATAGCCAGGTAGCCAGTGAGAAAAATCATACCTGCAAACCTAACCCGTATTTCATTGCAGGTCTGCTTAACATTGATATCGATAACCGTACTTACGCCGCAAATAGCCAACGCCGGCTGCTTCCGGGAGCACTTACGCGAGGCCGTGGCATTGAATCGCGAACGAGCCCCCGACTACGCACGTCTTTCTAACCATCGAACCGAAGAAATATCGTCAAAATTGATAGCAGGCGAGCGCCTCGCGATATTCGGAAGCTACTTGTTCTATAATTTTGATTTTTTAGCGCAAGACTACCAAGCCCATGGCATCAACATCGTCTGTGACGAATTTGTTCCGATGAGTTTAACCCCAGCCTTTCAAGGTATTTCGTCGACCAAGCCAAGTCTTGCGAATTATCAATCGCTCCCGGCATTAAAGATTCACCGCGAGTTGCGCCGCGCGCTTCGTTCGGACTTTTCGGAAGTAAAGTCCATTTCGGTGAAATGGATTCACCACATTGAGGCGACTGAGCCGCGATTCAATTGCATGACCCGACATCTTCTAGAGTCGGTCGCTAGAATCGCGTCGCTCGCGCCAGCTCATATAGCAAAAGCTGCATCTCTTGGTCTGAGCTCGCCGCAATGGCTGTCAGAAGACATGATTTCTTCTCACCTTACTATGATTCACAGTGCCGTTGAAATCGACGGCCTCGCTGCCCCGGT
>JAYSST010000359.1:0-9408 GCA_043720435.1 Bdellovibrionales bacterium | reverse complement strand
AAAGATCCTTCAACGATGCGGCTACTTGAACCATCTGTCGATAAACACTGACGAATTTTTCTACAAAGTTCCCGCACCCCGCTAAAAGCCGGAGAGGGTCATGGAAGGGCCGCAATTGGGCCCGACCGCGCCAAAACTGTCTCGTTAAAAGCCTCGTTCACAGACTAATTCGAATAAAATCGACCTTAAAACGTCCTCTGCGGGAGAACTATTTGCAGTCTCAACGGGGCTATGGCAAAGAATTCGCTACGCTTCATTCAAGCCTCGATTCTGACGGCAACTTTCTTCGCAGGATTGGCCCCAGCCTTGGCTCTCGAACTTACTTCTTTTAAAGACGAGCTCTACGCGAACAAACCGTACGACGGTCTACTTCGCCGGTGCGATCCCGCGATTAACGAGCGCACGCTAAAACTGCCATCGATGGGCGGTCGTCATACAATCTTCGATTTTAACGAACAGCGCGACGTCAATGGCCGCGACGTTCCGGATGCCAACGGAAAGTGGCAGAACGTTGCTAAACCAAAATACATTACACTTCTCGATGAACGCGATCAGCGAAAGTTTGACATGCGCGTCTCAACTGCTCGGGGCAACCGAACTCTCGAAAGCAATGAGGTCGGAACTGCGAACGGTGCAAAATTCGCAGTGATTTTCATTCACGGTGCCGCGGGCATCTATGCGAATCGTGATCTCGGAATGAACGACGATACCTTTGCAGGTAATTTTAATCGTTTGAAAAACATGGTCGTTCAAAATTCCGGAGTTTACTACACCCCGACTATTAAAGATTTCGAACGCGGTTCTGGTTCTGAAGACGTATCGGCCTTGATCGAATCGATCGCTAAAAAATCTCCCGGCGCTCCCATCGTGCTTTCGTGCGCATCGAGCGGCGGCTCGATATGTGCCGGCGTTGCTAAGATCGAATCAGCGGCGAAGTATCTTTCAGGAATCATCGTTATGGGTGCATCTTGGGATGTGAGCTTTATCGGATCCCCGGCTCACCAAAATCGCGTCCCGGTTGTTTTCTCGCAAGGTACTTGCGATCGCGGAAATCCGTATGATCGACTATTCGGAGTCTTCAGCGCCATCTTGAAGAAAGACAACTCCTATCCAACTCAGTTTCAGGGTTTCGCCGACGGGGTGCACGGAACTCCAATTCGCATGATCAACTGGCGCGAAACATTGAATTGGATATTTTCAGTTCGCCGCTGAGGTCCCAAGGACCTTCGTAAATCGAAAGAGCGCCTTAAGGTCTGATTCACGCCATCCTACGCTTTAGCAGTCCGCTCAGATCCTCTTTCGAAGCAGACGAGGCTATGACCGGTTCCATTATGACTGACTATTTTTTCAACCAACTGCCGGGCCCCACGAAAGGGATTGAGTTTATTCAGGTAGGTGCGCCGAAATATTTCACCACGACGATCTCCTATTTTCTCGATGACGGCATCTTCCGGAGAAATAAGTAGCAATTTTGTCACGAGATGGTCTGAACCCATTCCGATGAGCTTGCGCTAAAAGCACGGTGCCGATCATCCAATAGACTATTGCAATTCGCGAAGCAGAGGTCCGCTTAAGGTGCGGCGAGGTAGGCGTGAAGCGCAGGCAGCTCGGCTGCAAGCTGAGGAAATGCGGGCATTGAGATCGTTTCGCGTTTTGGCTTGTAACCGTCGGGGTACTTCGCGTGTACGACTCGCGCCGATAGAAGCTCAAGTGACGAACCCGCAATGGCGGGACCAAGAACTCCATCGACGGCAGGATTTGGATTATGACACGCGATGCAATTGAGTTTGTAGATCTGACGGCCGCGTTCAGCTAAAGCTGCTGGCGACGCTAGATCAGCAACTGATGTTTTTTTCGTACAAGCCGTAAGACACAGCGCGATCGAAATCAAACTTATGAATTCGAACGCGCCAAGAGAACGCATACTAAACAATCACAGCGAGGACCGCGATAATGATCGCAGTCAAAATGAAACCAGAGGTGATAACACCTTTGACGGTTAACATTGGACCGATTTTACCCTTGATCGCGTTACCTTCGATCGCAATCAATATCACTGCAACTACGCCAGCGACAAGCCCGAGGTTCGTATCCGGCGCAATCGGTAGCGCGTTATGGTTTGCAGCCAGCATGAAATAAAGCATCGGAATCGAGAGCATAGTGTTCGTGCGAGAAGCTAGGAGCGCTTTGGGCGCAACCTGTGCGGCCATTGGATCTGCGGCCCCACCGCCCGCGACTTTATTGGCAGACGCCATGACGATCTGCTGCTTCGGCCAAATTAGGAACCATACGTTGAACCACATGATCATACCCATAGCGACGCCGATCAGAATAGTGACGCCCCAAGAACTGGTGTAAACATCCATTCCGCTCTGATGTCCTTTTATCAGAAGTAAAATTACGCCAGTGACCATGGTCCACATCGCACCCCAACGAAACCAGTACAAGGCGATCGGAAGCAGTTTCGTCGTGACACCCGACTTCGTCGGAGCGTCGGCCTGCGCCATCGCCGCGCCTTGAGTAAAGTTGAAATAATAAAGATGTCCGATCCACATGACGCCGAAAAATAGGTGCAGCCAGCGCAGGACAAACGAAAATCCCTCGAGCGAGGTCAGTTGTTGAATGACAGGCATGGTGTTGGCTCCTCTGGATGTTGATACTTATGTTGAACAATCTCATCGAACGCTCTGACCACCCGAGTGTCAAGAGGCTGTTCGCTAAAACCGAGGTCAAATGCCAAAGTTTAGGTGATAACAGAACGGTAAGCGAGGACCAGACGTGGCGCACGAGCCCTGCGCAGCGAAACAAAAAAGCCGGCTTGGTGCCGGCTTTCAAAGTTTGAATCAAAGATTCGGATTACTTCTTCTTCGCTTCACGCTCGGCTCGTTTTGCTTCGCGCTTTGCTGCCTTCTCTTCGTGCTTCGCGAGTTTTTCTTCGCGTTTAGCCATTTTCTCTTCCCGCTTTTCGACCTTTGCGCTACGGACCTCTTTGTGAAGCGAAGAAACCGCTTGCCCGAGAGTGCCGGGAGGAACACCTAGCGTTTTCGCGATTTTTCCCCAGCCCATTTTTTGATCGACTCGCATCGCGATCACTTCGTCCCGCGTCTTGCCGGACCTAAGAGCCAGTTCGCTAACCATCGCCATCTGCGGATGGGCGATTTTTTTGGCGCTCATCGCATCGATTTCAGCCTGAGTTAGCGAATACTTGGCCATTAACGACGAGATCCACTTCGGACTGTCTTTTGCGTCAGTCGGCGTGTCAACTTCTGTAATCTCTACTGGTTCAGCTGCGGCATCGTCCGCGAAAACCGGTGCCGAAAAAGTGAAGGTCATTAAGACGGCGACTAGTAACAATGTGAACATGTTCATGAAATCTCCTGCTAAAAAAACATTAGAATGAGTATGTATACGATCCACTTAGATTAAATTCAGAATAGTCTACGGCGCCACTTCGCGACGAATTCGAAGTGAATGCTGTAGTCACTTTTAGTTCACTAGCCTCGAACATTCTAGCAAGCGAAGCAGATAATTGCGTCAACGTCTGACTTTCATTCTCTACTTGAGACGCAGAGACAACGCGCCCCCGCTTCGTTGTCACTGCCGTCGTTTGCGAAACTGTACGATTCGGATACGACGAAAATGTCGTCGAAAAATCCAAACCCAGCTTGAGACCGGAAACAAACGTATGAGACCACTCTGCACCAAATTCAAGGTAGCGACGTGAATACAGATCCTGATTTGAAATCACAAAGCCCAGACCAAAAAATGGTTCGAGTTCTTGCGAATCATTGATTTCCCACGTCAGAAAAGATCTTGCCGATAAGTCAGCATCGAACCGCCCCCCGAAACTCGGGTAAGAGCGAGCTTCGAACCCAGGCTGTAAGACAAGTTCCTTATCGACCGCGAGCTTCAATGTTTTTAAAATTGAAGCCTTGCCGTAATAAGAGTCGAAAGACTGCTCGGTCGTACCCGGATTCTCATTGAGATAATCTTGGCCACCGGTTTCGATCTCTAACTCCCAATGGCGCTCGTCCTGTATAGCTAGCGGGAACAAAGTTGACAGACGAAAGTGAAGCGAATTATTCACAGCAGCTTTCGAATAACCTTTATATGTAAGCGTAAAGCTACATACGTCTTTTTCACCTAGATATGATCCGGCGGCTCGCGCCCATGCATATACATCGCTAGTTTGATTGTCGGCTGAGTAGTAAGCGTTATCTGTCGAGGCTACTCCGGCCTGCGGCCGAAATTTCCAATCTGCATTTGCAGTAGACACCGCAAGCGTCGTCGCCAATGCAAAAGACAGCGGCGCTGTTTTCATACGGGCTCAATTCCCCAGTTGGACGATGAGGGCGACCATTTGCTGAGCGGCGGATCTGATTCGAGCGGCGCTCTGAAGGTCAGGGTCTTGTGTCGAAGTCGAATGGCGCTTCGCGATTTCACCGGATTCGGCACTCACGACTTTGATTGCATCGACGAGTGGGAGGACTGCTTTTTTGAACGCATCTACTTTTGCGGTGAGATCACGGATCTCGCCTTTCGACTGATCGAATTTTTTCTTTAGAACTCGGACGTCTGATGACTGCCCAACGTTTTGAACCATCAAGGTCGAAAAGGAATCTGAAACTTGCAGCAAGTCTTTGATGACGCGTTTTACGTCGGCACCGATGTGTTCTTCGCTTAGAACCGTCGTGGCTCGTTCACGAGCATTATTCAAAAAAACTTTAAGTGCCTGCTGCTCATCCGACATGACTCGAAGATATCATGAAGTTTTCAGCGGATCGCCCATCTTCAAGCGTACTAGACTTTTGTTATGCTTTAGTTTCCGTGACCCCAGTGACCAGTTTCAAAATGCCAACCGTGGCCGCGACGATCCCAGCGATGATTGATCCAGATGTGACCAGGACGCTGCGTCTGCCAATGTCCAGGATACCAAATGTGCCGATGGCCCTGCCACCCCCAAATTCCAGGGACCCACATAAAACCAGGAAGGGCCGCCGGCTGAACTTCGACAATTAATTGCGGAGGTGGCGTCGTCACAACGGCCTGTGCTTTCACAGGTACAGGTGCCGGCGCTGGTGGGGCTTTAATGCCTTCCGTTTTCAACTTGTAGACAGCGGTCGAAGAACAAACGTACGAACCGTTTTCTTGATACGCGCAATTCGCACTCCCGCACACAAGCGAAAGCACCTGATTGGCTTTGTTTAATTCTTTCGTTTCAACTTTCCATTCGCTGCATGCCTTTTGCCATTTAGTTCTAGCTCCTTCGGTGTTATTTCCAGGTTCGCCCGTTACGGGCGCGGTTCCGTCGATGACCTCGAAATGTTTTTGTTCCGGTGCTTTGGCGACCGCGGTTTCCTCTGCAGGTTCGGCAGCCGTGACTTTGTCCGCATAGGCCGCAAAGGGCATTGTCCCGGCAGAAACAAAAGTGACCACTGCAACTTGGAATAGAGCATTTGAGATATTCATTTCGACCTCAATTCGTGCTTTCAATTTTATCTGACTTCGAACTCTATAAGCAACTCAGCCGGTGTGAAACACCGAGGATCTGTACCAGATTTCGAACGATCGCTACCTATTTTTTTGCGAAGGTCGCATTTGACTGTTTTATTCGCCGAGTGAGTGTCTTCATCAATGCTTTCGACCAAGCCGGCTTCAAAAAAAGTAAATGGTCCATCATGTCGATTGGGATCTCGATAAGTTCGCAGTCACCAACCGCTTTCACATCGGCGGATCTTGCTTCGCCATTTATGTAGGCCATTTCACCGACGAACTCGCCGATTTCCACGTGACCAAGGACGACTTCTTTGCCGTTCACACTGATCGAGGCCTGAAGCTGCCCGCGTTTGAGAATATATACGGATTCGGCACGGTCGCCGTTCTTTAACAAAACATCGCCCGGTGCGAGGAATTTAACGCTGAACTCTTGTGTGCCATGACTTGCAAGACAATTGAGTGCGCGACTCAGCACTTTTGCAAACGGAATCTTTTGAGTGAAGTCGTCGATGAACTGAACGCGTCCGACCAAAACATCATCGACAAATTTCTCGTCGTCAGGAACCGGAATCAGGAGAACGCAAGCGATCGGATCTTTGGCGGCCTTCAGCGCCCATTCAACGACGCGGGTGCCGTTCTGCTTTGCGAGATTCTCGTCGGTTAATACAACATGGGGCTGAAAATTTTTTATTTTCGAGATTGCATCTGAGCCATCTAAGGCAAAAGTGAAGTGGCCCCGTTCGATATGCGACTGAACAGCGGTCGCTATCGCGTTACGACGTTCAACATCAGCAGAAACGATGAGGAAATATCTCTGACCTTCCAAAGGGTTTCGCATCGCTCAATCGTAAGTTTCCAGCTGCGAAATCACACTCGATGATTTGAGAATTGTAAACTGCTCGACCTCCGTCGAGGCAGGTACTATCCGGCTCAAACTCAAGCTAGAGGAATAGCTATCACTGCCTCTGATTCGTCTGTCGCACCAGAGCAAAATAGAACGCCAATGCCTCAATTTCGGAGTTCTTTAGCTCCTTCGCATATTCGTGCATGAGCGGGCTCTGACGTTCATTGTCTCTGAAATAGAGTAACTGATTTCTCAAATATTGTTCTGATTGACCAGCAAGTGCGGGGATTTTAGGGTCCGCGGTTCCACGCGGGTACTTCGGGTTCATGTGACACTGTACGCAGTACTGTCGCGAAATTAGTTGACCCCGATTAAACAATTTCGATTCCGATTCTGTCAGCTCGGAAGTCATTGCAATGTTGCCGAATGCGGGGCGAGTCGCGAAGTATTTCGAGAGACTTTCCATAACCTCGTTACTCAATTCGCCAGCAATCTCGTTCATAGTATTTGTGGGGTCAATGCGCTCGCGCCACTTGAACCTTTGCAGTTGTTCAAGCAAGTAGGGTGCATTTTGGCCAGCAAGCCGCGGTATTTTAAGTTTTCCGTCTGCTTGCGGTCCGTCTAAGCCGTGACAATTCAAACACGAACGAGCCTCAATCGGAAAAATAAGTTCAACGTCTTTCAAGCCAAGGGGAGCAACCGCCTTACTCGCTGCGGTCGGGACCGTTGTCGCGGCGGCCACATGTTCTGGTGCGCCTGCGCTTGCCCATCGACCGATCGCCTCGCGTTCGCCGCTAGTTATTGAGGCAGCTTGTGGACTGCCAGAGGGCGGCATCGATTTTTCCGTGACGACTCGACGAAACAATATGTTGTTGTCGGCGTATCTTTTGGCCTGCGAGTAATCGAGCCAATCGGGTCCATTTCTCGCCGGATGACAGGCCGAACAATGTGCCGCGAAGATCGGCCTCACATCGGCATAAACAGTTGCGACCTCAGTCGCAGTCGGTTCACTTGTACGCTTTATCTCTGGCTTCTCGGCGAATGGTTTGTGCGTGCCCGAACCGTCGTCGCAGCCAGTGATCATGACGAACAAACTAGTGAGCAACGCAAGCTTCACCGTCCACCTTCATTTTTCCGCGGCACGGGCGCGAGTGACATTAAATAGTCGACCATGGCTTGACGGTCCGCTTGATTCAATCGCGCCGTGTTTCGAATGACCTGCGCCATTTCTCCACCCGGTTGAGATCCATTCGGAGAAATACCGGAAGCAAGAAACCGCAGCCAATCGGCGCGTTTCCAGGAGCCGAGCCCAGTCGCAAGATCTTGCGTGATATTTGGTGGATAACGTTTTCCAAATGGAAAACTCGAGCCGGCCATCCACTGTGCGGCAATCGGTGCCCCACCGGCATTTCTTGGCGAGTGGCATTCTGCACAATGAAATATTCCTTCGACCAAGTAAGCGCCACGATTCCAACTTTCTGGCTTTGACGGCAGTGGAACAAATGGGCCTGGTCCGGTTTTCAGATTTACTAGCGGGTCGCTCGATCGATTGAGAAAAATCGTTTTCCAAAACCACATCAACCACCGCTGATTATAGATAGGGAACCCGATGTCCGACTTCGGTGTAAACCCGACGACAGGCGGAAGCGCCCGAAGATACGCGAACATCGCGCGCGCGTCGTCGTCAGTAACTTTTGTATACGACCGCCACGGATAAACGGGATAGTAATACGAACCGTTCGGAGAAATACCTTCTCGCAGTGATTTGACAAAGTCCGCTTCGGTCCAATTGCCAATTCCAGTGACGCTATCCGAACTAATGTTCGGTGAATAAAAAGTGAGTTTCAGTCCGGGACCAACGGTCGCATCGATCTTAACGCCACCTGCAAATGGACGATCATGAGTGAGCGTATGACAATCGATACAGCCTGCCGCATTCACCAGGTATTCGCCCCGAACAAGGAGCTCCGTCGCATTTTGAGGTAAACCCGTCGAAGTGAAATGCGATAGGACGACCAACGCACAGAGATTCATTGTCCTCATGGATAAACCCGCTGGACTAAACTCGAATAGTACTCGGACAGTTCCTTCATGTCCGACTCAGAAAGCGTTTGCGCAATTGGGCTCATGAGTGAATTGACGCGCGCGCCCGACTTAAACGCATTCAGTTGTTCAAAAAGGTATCCTCTTTTTTGTCCGGCAATGTTTGGCCACAAGTCATTGCTGCTAACGCCTGTGTCGCCATGACAGGCGATACACGTCGCATTCGAGCGCGGCTGTTCCGCCCCGTGTATTTCAAAAGGCAAAATCAGACAGCATCCAATCTTGATGCTGCAAACAGCGAAGAGCTTTACTAAATTCGAATACATCGTTGCTCCTTTCAAAAGCCCAGCTGCAGAATTCCGAAGGCTGCGCTCTGGCGACCGATCGCCTCACCTCGGATCTCTGAGGGATGCGTGGCTTTGGCGAGTTCGAAGCGCCCTTGAATGAGTGCGTTCGGACCAATTCTCCAGCGCCAGCCAACTCCATGACGCAAATAAATATCTGCGGGAAAATCCCGATCCGGAGCAAGCCAATCATATTTGTAAATCAGCGCAAGACGTCGCGAAACTTCCCACTCAAGCCATAGTAGCCAACCGTGCGACTCCGACCGCGCAATCACAGCACCGTACGCGGGCTCGCTCACAAATCCTTGATTTAAGATAGAATTCCACTGCCAGGCGCGCGTGTGTTCAACCTGCAACGTCAGCGGTATCCGGTCTTGCGTCCAACGCCTGATCGAAAGAATTGAATACAACGACGCAGATTTGCGAGTCTCGTCGGCCTTCTCGTGGTCGTGAAGTGATCCACTAATACCCAAGGTCACCGCGCCGGGCATCCAGCGAACGTTTGCCACCGTTCCCCACCGCAGCGCTTGCCCGCTGTTGAGTGATTGTCCGGCAGACTTCTCTCCGCTCACAAATGCCAAATCGTAATGCCATTGATAACTTGGGTTGCCCGAAAGCATGGCTCCCGTTTCGAAATCGAACCACCGAGTTTGATTCTGAAATCGGACGTACGTTCGGTGT
>JAYSST010000358.1:0-3599 GCA_043720435.1 Bdellovibrionales bacterium | reverse complement strand
AACAAGGCCAGCGCGCGGGTGCCTTCGCGATGCGCCGACGAAGAATTGGCGATTCCTTCTTCGAGCAGGCTACAATACCCTTTTAGTACTTCGGGCGCGATTGGTGTCGTCGCTGCATGGTCGAGATAAATCGAGTTCATATCTGCAACGCTAGCTACAAAGTCGACAAGAGGCAAACCCCCGCCGATTCCTCTCGAATTGCATTCAACCATTTAACGGGCTACAAATACCCGCATGAGCAATGATCGCCTAAGCGCCGTCGAGATATTCACGATTCGCAAGATATTCTCGAACTTTGATCGTTTGAAGTTTGAACGTGTCAATCTCACCCTGTATCTGATCAATCCGCCGAGCTCCGCTTTCGTGAGCCTGTTTTTGGGACAGGGCGCGGCCCATATTTCTGAGGTGGTTCTTCATTATTCAGAACAAAGTCGCGTCGTGGGCGATCCCCTTGTCGATCTGTCGGCGTGGACCGAACTCGGCGTAGACATTCACTGTCACGTTTCATCCACTGAAATGATGCCCTGCCAACAGACGAATGTTTTTTACGTGGTCAATATTGGCGAGCTGCCAAAACCAGAGTCCCTGCTGAACCTGATTCCGTCAGAGCGGAACGTTTTCTTCATAAACTACACGGATTCGAATGTGGAAATGGACTACATATGGACTGCAATGCATCCGTTCTGGGCCAGTTTCAGACTTGAAAATTTCGTTTCAGATTCAATCGGCAAGACGAACGTCTATCTATTTCAAGGAAAGCGGTTGAACCAGTGAACGAGGACTTTTCGCTGCTGAGTGTTCGAAATCGCGCATTTATCGAAAAGATCGGTACGCCGACTGGCTGTGCAGCTAAGTGGTTTCAATCCACGCTCCATCTCCAGAATGGGCTTACACAATCGTGTTACAACACTCCGCAACATCAGATTGATATGGAACAGTTGCGGCTTTCACCGAGCGCTTTGCACAACACGACTGAGAAAGCCCGCCAGCGATTGGAAATGAAGAACGGCGGTCGACCGAAGGGTTGCGAGTATTGCTGGCGAATAGAAGATCAGCCAGGTGATGCCCTATCTGATCGACACAGATGGAATAGTTACCTTGGCAAAGATGTAGACTCTGCGGAGATAAAAAATAAACCGGCAAGCGCTATGTTTAATCCGCGCTTTTTAGAGGTGAGTTTCTCGAACTTGTGCAACTTCATGTGCGGGTATTGCCACCCACGAAATAGCTCGCGCTATCAGGCCGAAATTAAATCCTTTGGAAAATATAAAGACGTCAGTCACGACTGCGACATTCATTTTCTCAAGATTTATGATGAGGACAACAATCCGTATTTGGAAGCTTTTTGGAAATGGTGGCCAGAACTTTCAAGAGAGTTAAAGACGATACGTTTGACCGGCGGTGAGCCGCTCGTGCAAAAGTCTACCACGAGATTGTTTGAGACTCTTCGGCAAGAGCCACGTCCTGAATTGGACCTTTCGATCAACACAAACCTAGGTCTGCCACACAGCCTGTTCGTACAGAAGTGCGACCAGCTCGACGACTTGCTTCAGAACAAATGCATCAAAAAACTTCACTTTTACACGAGCATAGACACCTGGGGAAAGCAGGCCGAGTACATTCGGCACGGCCTCAATCTAGAAATTTTTAAGCAGAACTCGGCGTATTTTCTTAAAAGATTCCCGCGGCAAGACCTTTCATACATGGTGACGTTCAATATATTTTCCCTGCCGAAATTTACCGATCTACTTCGCTATTGGATCGATTTAAAAAAGCAAAACAACACGACGGAAAATCGAATTCGAATTTATCTAAATATTCTTACTGAACCCATGTTGTATTCCTACCATCTGCTGCCAGTAGACTTAGGGACGGCATATTTTGACGAGATGATAGCCTTCGTCGACCAAAACGCTGATCCAACCAACGTCCATGGCTTCAATGATTTAGTCCGGAATGATTTGTTAAAGGTAAAAAACGATTTCCTGGCAAACAAATTGAGTGCGGCAGATATTAAGAAATATCGATCTGAGTTCGTGAAATTTTTTAAGCAACACGATGTCCGGCGTAAGACAAGTCTGGTCGAGGCGTTTCCCGAGTATCGAAACCTTTTGAATGATTGGTAGTGCGAGTGTCGGTGACCGAAGACGTACTACAACAAAAAGAGGCGCACGAGAAATTTCTTGAGGAAATCGGGACGCAAACCGGTTGTGCTGCCAAGTGGTATCAATCCACGCTTCATCTGCAGAATGGATTGACCCAATCTTGCTACAATACGCCGCAACACCAAATTGATCTGAAGCAAATAAAGCTGTCGCCAAAGGCGCTTCACAACACGATCGAAAAAGCGCAGCAGCGACTTGAGATGAAAAAAGGACAACGACCCAAGGCCTGCGCTTATTGTTGGCGCGTCGAAGACGAGTCTAAAGATTCGATCTCTGATCGCAAACGTTGGAATGGTTATTTAGTTGGAGACGTCGACGGAACAAAAGTCAAAAATTGGCCAGCGAGCGCGATGTTTAATCCAAAATACTTAGAAATAAGCTTTTCGAATCTTTGCAACTTCATGTGCGGATACTGCCATCCTCGAAATAGTTCACGCTATCTCGGCGAAATAAAATCGCATGGCAAGTATCAGGAAGTGAGTCACGACTGCGACATTCATTTTCTGAAAATTTATGATGAAGATGCCAATCCTTATCTCGATGCGTTTTGGAAGTGGTGGCCCGAACTCTCTCTAGAGTTGAAGACGATTCGTCTTACCGGAGGCGAGCCGCTGATTCAAAAATCCACGACTCGCCTTCTAAGGGCACTACGCGAGGATCCTCGACCAGAGATAGACTTATCCATCAACAGCAACCTTGGACTTCCGCACGAGTTGTTCATCGAAAAGTGCGACCAAATCGAAGGGTTAATGCAGAATGGTTGCGTGCAACGAATTCGACTTTTTACGAGCATAGACACGTGGGGCGAACAAGCCGAATACATTCGGCACGGCCTCGACCTTGATGTATTTCATAAGAACTCGGTCTATTTTTTAGAGCGATTCCCGTCACTCGAACTATTGTACATGGTTACGATGAACATCTTTTCGCTGCCGCGGTTCACAGAACTTATGCAGTACTGGATAGATCTCAAAAAAACTTTCAATACGCGCCGACCGGAATTTAACAATCGCATTCGCTTCGACCTTAATTTACTGACCGAGCCGCTGCTGTACTCGTATCACCTTCTGCCAGCCGAGGTTGGCTCCGCTTACTTCGACAAAATGCTAGCGTTCGCGCATGACAACTACGATGAGTCAAATGTTCTAGGTTTTAATAGCTTCTTTCTTAAGGATCTTGAGAAGGTCCGAAATGATTTTCTGGCAAATAAGCTAAGCGAAGAAGAGATCAGGAAATACCGCGCCGAATTTCTCAAATTTTTCAATCAGCACGATGCCCGACGGAAAACGGATTTGAGAAAAACGTTTCCAGAATTTCAAACACTCATTTCAGAGTGGGAGAAGTCGGCGGCCGATCTTAAAGATCATATTTCCGCAACGCCTGAATCCCTGCTTTAAATCCGATGTGAACAATTCTTCCCAAGATCTCGGCGTT
>JAYSST010000357.1:0-9409 GCA_043720435.1 Bdellovibrionales bacterium | reverse complement strand
GCACGAGGAGTAAAAAGTCCGGCGCTATCTAAGCGCGTGTCTATCGCGCGCGTGCTTGCACGGTCCAGTCGCCCAAGATTACTCCAGACTCGGTCCTCTCGTATTTAGGCTCGGCCGGCTGAGACTCGTCGCCGGCTGCTGCCAAATTAGGAAGAACCCGATCCGTTGGAGTTTGAGCTTTAAGCTTCTTAAATTTTGAACGACCTGATTTGCTAAGTTTGAGACTGACAATGGTTTCTCCGTTTCTAAGATTTTTTTCTGCTGATATGAAGTCGCTTGCTCCGAGTTTTACGCCGTGCGAATCCGCGAGTGCGAAAATTGGAAGCGCCGAAACTAAAAGGGCGGCTGTGTAAAGACGTAGATTCACGCGTGACCTCGTTGTTCGAAGTTAAGTCCGAAATAATTTTTCAACTTTAATTAAGCAGCGTCGTAACAAGGCGGAGGGCTTAAACCCGTAGCGATTCTAAACGTATCAGTGAACGTGCTGATTCGAATCGGGTGCGCAGGAAAGAAGCGCACGATGTTGTTCTTAAGCTTGAGTTCTTGCGGCGGAAGGGCGTCAGCCGAATGCGGCGCTGTTTTCTGATAGCAAGCAGACAGTTTCATCGCAGAATCAGCCGCTGGAACTGATAACGCCGAGTTCGACGAATCACGCGCGCCGCAAGTGCCACGAATCGAAGAAGCTTTCGCTTCTGGCGAATTCCCTAGGCACAGACAAATTAGAGAGCAAAAAGCGGCGAGAATTCTCACTAAAGTAAAGATGAGTCGCCGCTCAAGGCTGTCAAGGCGATGGCTGAAATTCTTGGGTCCACGCCTTGAAGCGCTCCAAATCGGATGTGAGCGCTTTTGAAGGCGCACGACCGGCGTTCGAAGGCACTGGCTGTAATTCGTAAATGACCCAAGTGGCATCAGAACCGAAGCTTGCGGCCATCATCAAGAGCGTATTTTTTCCGCGATGCGAAGGATGCGGAACAACCCAGCTTCCAACACGGCCCGAGTGGCCGGCAATTTCGATCGCTGACACTTCTTCGCCGTTAAAGGGTTTTAAAGCCGGCGTTTTCGCTATCGCTCCAGCCCACTTCAAGAATTGTCGATTCATTTGCGACGGGGTCACCGCCGAGGTTCGCGCGATCGTGACCGTCGATGTTTCATCTAAATAGGTGTCCGACAAATCTGCGCCCGCAATCGTTACTGTATGTGGGCTCTCGTCGCGCTTCAAACTTGGCCGGAAGTATGCGCGATAGGGCGTTTTCACTTCGTCCGAAGATGAACCCGCCGAAACTAGGACGAGGTCGGCAAGGCTCTGAAGAAACGGAAGACGGCCTGGATCAGCGGACCAAACGTTGACTCCGTAAAAATCGTTTCCGACTTCAATCCACTGACTCGTAGAAACAGCGCCGGGTTCGGAGTCGTTTTCAGTTTCGAATCGGCAGATGGAAGACGCGTCTTGGAAGAAACCTTTCTTCCTCACAGCGATGGTCGTCGTTTCGTCGCTTGAGACTACGGACTTCTTCTGAAATCCCGAGCAACGTGCGGGCGAGGGTCTCGATGTGAACGCCGCGCGACTCGACTTTGAATCATTCCAAAATCCTTCAGACTCGAGTCGCTCGACGAGGCTCAAGGTTCGCGCCTCAACAAGTTTGCGTCCGCGGTAAGAAGCTAGCGAGCCTGCAAGTGAACGTTTTCGTTTTTGAACGGTGACGACGAGGTCGCCGCCGGCAGATGAACACGCGGTTGCCGCGGTTTCGCCGTCGTCCGATCGTTCGCAGTTTTGAAAGATCTCGGGTAGAAGCATCGTGAAAGAGCTTTCGCCCAACATTGCGCGCATCCACTTCATGCCGGTCGGGCGAAGTTTCAAATCGGTGAAGCTTTGAATCGACGGCTTCGTCCATTTATCGGCGAACCGCCGGGCGAGGCGTTTCGCGCGATCTGCAAAGTCTTTGCGTGCGTCCGAGGTAGCGAGAAACGGAAGCCCCGCTCGAGCGAGCACGTCCGCTTCAGGTGTGAGAATTCCGAAATTGAGATTCTGGCCATCGCGTTCAAACTGATATACGACACCGACCGCTTGGCCGTACCGATTGATAATCGGACCACCGCTGTTTCCCGGACTGATCGCCGCGTCGATTTGCACTTCGCTCCAGCCTGAAGGGTGTGAACGCAAGGCACTTACGATCCCAGTAGAAATAGAAAAATCGAGGCCGCGCGGATGGCCGATCGCGACGACCGGCTCGCCAGGGGAGACTTCGTCAGACTCAAGCGGAAGAACTGATTTCGGAGTGTGGTCGACCTTCAGAAGGCAGAGATCGACTCCACGTTCGTCACCGCACGCCCCGATTTTTGCGGAACGAAACACTTTACCGTTCGCGAGTTTTACGGTCATTTCGGTGCCAGGGTGCACGAGGAAAGGTCGAATGACGTGAAGGCTCGTCGCGATTTCACCTTTTGAGTTGTAGAAGAACCCGCTACCGACGCCCAACGATGCACCTTGCAGCGTCACTTCAATGCGGACCACAGCATCTCTGTAGCGTTTGAAAATCGTATCAGGAG
This sequence comes from Bdellovibrionales bacterium, assembly GCA_043720435.1. Lineage (GTDB taxonomy): Bacteria > Bdellovibrionota > Bdellovibrionia > Bdellovibrionales > JAMPXM01. The sequence continues at coordinate 6,862 of JAYSST010000357.1, read as the reverse complement.
TAAGATCTCTTGATTCCGGAGGTGCCGGCTTTTTAACCGGAGGTGCCGCAATCGGCGTAAATTTCGGAGCGGCGAAAGCACTTGGCGCAATCGACAATGTAACGAGCAAAATAATGTGCAAAATAGCATTTGCGACCGACTTCGGCATCTCTTGCTGTATCGGAATAAGTCATGTCAGCATTGAACCAACCCTGACCTAAGTCTCCCCTATCAAAGAAGCAATTCGGAGTCGACGTGTCCAATGTCCGTAATTCAAAAATCGACTGGGTTATCTTCGATCTCGGAGCCGTGCTCATCGACTGGAATCCGCGCTATGCGTTTCGCCGCATGTCCAAGGAGCTCGGGCTGGCCCCGACGGTCGTCGAGGAAAAACTCGAAATCTTTTTGTCAACGGTCGCAACAGGAGCTTGGAACTCGCAAATGGATGCGGGAACTCTCTTTCAAAGTGCGATCGACGAACGCGCGAAAGAGTTTCCCGAGTGGCGTGCTTGGCTGCAAATGTGGCGGGACGAATGGCCGACGATGATGCGTGGACTTGTTCCCCTTGCCGTCGATGTTTTTCGCGAAGTGGCTCAAAGCAAGAAGGCCGGTGATTTGAAAGGCGTTCTCGCGCTTAGCAATTGGGAAGCAAATACGTTCAAAATTGCCCGAGCCCGCTTTCCCTTTCTCGAGCAGTTTGACGGCCGACTGATCTCCGGTGAAGAACGCCTGATCAAACCAGATCCGGCATTCTTCAAACTGCTTGAGACGCGCTTTGGAGTGATTCCGAAACGAGCCATTTTCATTGACGATTTATTGAAGAATACTCAAGTTGCAGAAGGCCTGGGTTATCAGGTTCATCTTTTTGAATCGGCAGAATTGCTTCGAGCCGATCTTAAGTCGCGAGAAGTTATTTGAAGGCACGGAATCTTTTTGAGAGGTCAACATCATGAGCGCAAATTTTGTAACCAAACCTGTCCGCGACCGAGAACGTGGCGGCGCTGAAAAGTCCGACGATGGTCGATCCTCTAGCGGCGACGGAAACTATTGGATATTGAAATTTACGATTTTCGCGGCACTAGCGGCGTTGATTTATATGACCCTCGGACTTGTATTACCCTTGCTGATGGCGGGACTTTTTGCGGCGACCCTTTATCCGTTTCACAAGAAACTTCAATCTCGCATTAAGTCCAACGGCACCAGGGCCGCACTTTTAACAACGGGTTTTGCAATTCTATTTCTTTTGCCGGTTGGCGCCGTCGTGTTCATGGCGTCGAACGCAGCTCTAAAGAAGCTGAAGAACCTGCCCGAAGACTGGATTTCACAGATTCAAATCGAACCTTTGATAGCGAAAGTGGAAGGTTACCTTCCGTTTGAGCACGATGAGCTGATGAAACACCTTCAGGAGGCGGGAACCTCAATCGGGAAAACGGTGTTGTCACTGCTGCAAAAGCTTTTGACGGATTTGCCAATGCTAATTGTCGTGAACGTGGTCATCTTATTTGGTATTTACGTCATTCTTTTTCATGCGAAAACGATTCTCGCGTGGCTGCATCGGCTTTCGCCATTAACTCATTCGAAAACCGAGCGGTTTTTTAAAGTCGTCGGAGGTCTTTCGGCCTCAAGTGTACTGGCTACGATTGCATCGGGAGCTGTTCAGGCTGTGATTCTAGGCATCGTCTTAGTAGTTATGAGCATGCCCGGCGCCGTTTTGATTACGATGTCAGCATTCGTTTTATCGTTCGTGCCACTTATCGGCACGGCCCCAGTTTTTCTCTTCCTGATTGTTTCAGCGGCGATCGCAGGCGATTGGACGCGCGTTACCGTGTTTGTTATCACCGCTGTGGTTGTCGGAGTCAGCGACAATGTCGTCAGGCCCTACGTCTTATCGGACACTGCAAAACTCAACGCGTTCATCGGTTTTGTTGCTGCAATTGGGGCACTCGAGACAATGGGATTTTATGGACTCTTCTTAGGTCCCGTCGTGGCTGGAGCCGTCTTAAAATTAGTTGAGTTGGTACACGAAGAGAGAAAAGCGTAAGCTAAAAGTACGATGAACGAAGATTTTGATTTGATCGTGATTGGTTCGGGACCCGGTGGACAGCGAGCTGCCGTGCAGGCGGCGAAGCTTGGAAAGAAAGTGCTCGTCGTCGAAAAAGACAAACTCGGCGGAGCTTGTTTACAACTCGGAACCATTCCCTCAAAAGCGCTCCGCGAATCCGCGCTGATGGCAAAGCCCGGTGAGCTTTCATTGATGGGTGTTATGGAGCGCACTCGGCGCATCATCAATGAAGAACGTCATATTATTGAAAATCAATTGGATCGAAACCACGTCGAAGTTGTCGAGGGAACCGGATCTTTCCACGACGCAAACACGGTGATCGTTGAGAACGACGGCACCGCAACTCGATTTACGGGACGCACGATTGTAATCGCGACTGGCACACGTCCGCGTCGACCCAAAGAATTCGACTTCGACGGCTTCACCGTCTTTGACAGCGACACTGTTCTCGAAATGAAATTTCAGCCGCGTACAATGCTGGTCATTGGGGCTGGTGTTATCGGCGTTGAGTACGCTTCGATCTTCGCCCGAACAGGCGTCCGGGTGACGCTTCACGATTCGCGTCCCGAGCTCTTAAAATCCATCGACCAAGAAGTCGTCTCGTCGTTAATAAAGCAGCTCAAAGCTTCCGGCGTAATCATGCGCTTGGGCGATAAGTTAAATAAAGTAGAAACAGTTCCGGGCGAAACCGGACGCGCGTGGCGTGCTGACGCTTCATTCACAAAAGATGACGAAACCGTCGTCGAACGATTCGATGCCGTGCTTGTTTGCCAAGGTCGAACCGGAAACTTCGAGAAATTGAATTTGAGCAAGGCCGGGCTCGCAGCCGACGATCGCGGTTCGCTGAAGGTGAACCGAAACTATCAAACTGTCGTGCCAAATATTTATGCCGTTGGCGACATCATTGGCGCGCCGGCACTTGCGGCGTCTTCGGCCGAGCAGGGACGACTCGCTTCATTGCACGCATTTGAAAACTTGCCGGCGGAATTTCCCGATACTTTTCCCTATGGGATTTATACGATTCCGGAAATTTCGACCGTTGGTATGCAAGAGGAAGAATGTAAGGCTAAGAATATTCGTTACGTCGTCGGTAAAGCGTCTTATGCCGAACTTGCTCGCGGAAAAATGATCGAAGATGAATTCGGTTTTTTAAAGTTGATCGTTCACGCAAAAACTCGGCGAATCATCGGCGTCCATGTGATCGGCACGGGGGCCACGGAGCTCGTGCACATCGGTCAGGTCGCAATGGCCTTCGGCGCCCAAATCGACTTCTTCGTCGACAACGTCTTCAACTACCCAACGCTTGCGGAAGCGTACAAAGTCGCCGCCTACAACGCGCGGAACAAGCTCTAGACCTTACGGAGCTAGCTGCAGTCGATCTTTCGACGGGTTATACTCGTAAACGATGAAGACCGGCGAGGGGCCGTAAACGTGAAGACTAACTGCGTTGTCCCCACGTACGCGGTGAACATACTTTTCGCCGCCCTGAACGAAGACTTCCCCCTCGTGGTACACTCTCGTTGCGTGAATCGGACTTGGCGGAATAAAAACATCCTCGTACAACGTCCCGCGCAGCACGTACATCCCAGCTTGAAACTCAATATGATCGTGGATGTCAGTCGGAACACCATTCCAAATGTGTGCCCAGATCGAGCCATTTTCGCCCTCTGCCAATTTAACGGATGTTAGTTTACCGGCGCGAAGCGGAAGCGCCGAGACTGCGGAGAGCACGTCGTACCGACGGCTTTGACCGATTTCTTTTGCCAGGGCTCCGAGCTCGTTTGGATTCATTTCTCGCGTAGGAAGTAAATCGCGAAACCCGAGATCGGTTTGAAATATGTCATAACACGCTCGTGCCCCGGCGCTCGAAACACAAATGTTGATACAAACAATCAGCCAGAGACGCACTTTCATTTCCGGGACCAATCGATCACCAAATATCCACGCGAAGTACCGCCGGTACCCTCGGCTTTCATGGCGGCAATCAGCGCCGCTTGGCCAACCCATACGGGTGGGTTCAAATTCATGTTCACTTCACTTAGCAGTACTTCCTTGGTCGTTTTGTTGTAACCGCCGATCGGCGCAAAGTGCCCCCCACCTGGTCGGTTGATTTCGGGTGAGCCAAAGTTGACGATGACGTCGGTCGTGTTCGCTTCGGCGGCGAGTGCAGCAAGTTTGTTGAATGTCGCGAAATCGTTGATTTCCGACGCTTTGATTTGTTTCACGGTGAAACCGAAACTCGGTCCCAGCCTTTGTAGCAGATCATAAACCTCCGGCATCCCGAGGCCCGCATCCGGTCCAAAGAACTCCGCCACGCTTTTAATTCCGAATTTACCGATGAGAGCTAACAGTTCTTTTTCTGACGTCACCAAGCCACGAGCTTGGAAAACTCTTTGGACAGCGGCGAGCGCACATGTCGCGAAAGTTTCCTGGATATTTCTTTGGCCCATTAAATCCCGTCGGATCGTTTCAAGCGGCGACGAGCTGCCTTCGATGTACGGACGCGTGAGCGCCGTCGGTGCTGTACCGAATCCCGTTAAATGTTGATTACGTAGCGAGAAGGTGACGTCTCGGGCGAAACGAATATCGACGTACGATTCGCGGCGGCCGTGCGTGCCGATCTTAAAACCGATCTCGAAATATTTGTTTTTGAAAAGTGTAGGAAGGTTCGCGAGTAAACGATCACCTTCGCGATCTCTAAAGCTTTCAGTCAGTTGACCGTGTTGATCAGGGGTTAGCCCTGATGAGGCGATGTGCAGCGTGCCGTCCCTCGCTAGAGTAATGGCGATCAATGAATCCGTCGGTAGGAACCGAAATTCACTGCTGGCAAAAATACGCTTGAGTCGTTCGGCGACGACAGACTGAGTGGCTAACGGATTCACCTTCAAAACGGGCAGACTCGGCGAGCGTTCGACGGTAAACCTCGATTCGTGTTCACCAAGAATTGCGTTTTCCGCTGCGACGATTTTGCGCGCGCTTCGTCCCATCTCGTTTAGACGGTCCAACGTCAGATCATGTTGTCGCTGGAGCTCTTCTCGAGTTAAGAGAGATATTTGGCTCACGCCGCTTCTACTCAAGATGTCGCGTAATTCTTTAGCGAGTGCCGAGTCTGGAAAATGCTGAGAATGTGAAGACGCGAAAGCGGTCGCCTGTAGAATCGCGTCATTCGTCACAGCCGCGTAAGCGTCCGCGACTGTTATCGGATCTTTTGGAACGCGCGCATCCGCGAGACTCAATGAAAAAAGTCTGTTTTGAAACGGTAAGTCTTTCTCGGTCACCCATCGAGGTTTAAATCCGAGACCAACCCAGTGGACTGTAGGCGTTTCGTCTCTTGCGGACTGGCCAAAATCTTCGATTCGATGTCTGTTGACGTCGATCACTCCACCATTGCGTGCGAGCATACCGAGAACATGAGTCAGGCTGTGGAACCGGCGGGTATAAATGTAAACCGCGTCCATAATTGCGCGAAACTCTTCGGTCTCGCGAAAATTCTGAGGACTTCCACTTTTTGTTTGAACCTCGCGCATGCGCTCGAGAACGGATCTCCAAAAACGCCCGACGAGCCGATTTGTTTCGACAACTTTTTCGGTCACGAGCAGGATCGAACCGAAGTGTTCCCAATCGTGGCGATAGGTACTCATGCGTTCTCGTCCATTGATCACAGGGGCCGCGAGTTGGCTTGGACTAAGGCCTCCAACGGAGCCCAAGAGCGGATTTCCAAAAGTAAGCCGGGCTGACTCGACCCAATTTCGTACGATCTCGGTTTGATGAGCAGAAACGACGGGAGACGCATACACACCCGCGTGTATCCGAAGGTGCGTCGGCATTTTTTCGTTGAACCGAGCACGTAAGTATTCGAACAACGCTGGATTTGGGACTTCAGACATAAAGCGTCCGTATGCAAGGTCAAAGGACTCAGCAAATCCAAGCTGTTCAAAAACGACGCGGTTCTTCGCATCGATTTCCGTTCGGTAGAGTTTCAAGTTTTCACTACCCGGATTGAATTGCTGCACGTTCTGACCGATGAGTTCAAACACGAGAGCTCGGCCAACTTCGGTGCCCGCTGGTGAGTAGAACGTTTTTTCAGCTGTTGCTAGCGCGAATGAACTCACCGGAAGTGGATCTTTTATCGCGACCGTTTTTGTCGCGAGTTTTTTCAATCCCGCAAATGACGGTGTATCGCTTACGAAAAGGTTAGCGCAGTTCGCGGCCGAAACTCGGCTCGCAGGCAAAGATAAGAATGGAAGTATCGCCACGAAGAGCAGGGCTGGCCTAAAGCTCTTGAGGCGCAAGATATGAAACATCATTAACCGATCCCCACCGAACGCAAACGCGATTTGACGCTAGGTATAAGGAGACTGGGATGAAGTTCAAGAAAATATGTGGAGATTGGAAAAAGGTGCCGACAAAAGACGCTGTCGAGGAAATTCGTCGGATGGAAAATCGCCAGTCCGTCGAAGTGCGAGGCTTGCCTCGGTATCGATTGGTTTGAGTACTAGTTTTTGTTCTGGGCCTTCAGCGCGCGTCAGACATCGGCACTGATGTCCGGCGATTCGGCTTGTTTTCGGGACATGTCTAATTAGTTCGAGCGGCGCTTATCGACCGAGTTGTTTTTGAAAGCGAAGCAGGTAGATGATTGGAAACGGTTGCTTTTCAAACCGGATCTAGCTGCTCTGCACTCTGTGCGCTGCGGCAAGATCTGAGCTGATGAAGCCACCCTGCGGTTAGTAACCCCTGGTGTTTGGTGAAACTAAAGTAGTTACTGGTCTCGAAGGGCTCCAAAAGGGCCCTTTTTTTTTGACGCAAATATTTCAGCCTTGG
>JAYSST010000356.1:0-1498 GCA_043720435.1 Bdellovibrionales bacterium | reverse complement strand
CATTCTTTTGGCTTCCCTACCTCGTCGTACCGCTCAAAAGTGAACGGCAATCCGGTGTGTTGTTTCCGTCTTTTGAGATCAACAGCTCGGGAAAAGTTTTCGACAATCCCATTTCAGCCGTCGGACTTCCCGTGTTCTGGGCGATCTCGCGAAGTCAGGACATGACTGTCACGCCGAAATATTACAAACTTCGTGGCTGGAAAGCGCTTCTGAATTACCGACACATCTTGAACGAAGAAAGCAGCGGCGAGTCCAACGTCGGCGGACTATGGCGCGACACGATTTTTGAAAATTCCATTTTTGATAACGGCGCTGGATCTTCCGTTCGCCCTGGCGAAGTTCAGGCCGGACGCTGGTTTTTAAATCATGACCACTACTACACCTTACCCGGTGGGTTCGTGAATCGGGCAAAACTAAATCTAGTTTCCGATCTTCGCTACACGCGCGACTTTCCCGAAGAAATGTTGGGCGCCGGTGAACCGGCTCTCGAGAACCGCCTCTCGCTATCAAAAAACAGTGAATTTCTGCACTCGAGTATTGAGGTCGGCTACTACGTGAATCAGTTGAAAGCGAATCCGCTCGATGGCAACGAAGAGAGCGTGCACAGATTTCCTGAAATCAAACAATCAGGTATAGATCGAAGCCTGCTAGACTCGCGCGTCTTTTTTAAGTGGGATTTTAATTACGTCAATTTCGCACGCGATGATCTCGCGTTTGACGATGTTCGTGCTGGCACAGGCACAGAAGCGGCAAAGGTTGTCGATAGATCTCGTGGCCGCGCAATTGACGGAACGATTCACCCAGGTAGCGGAACCTTCGAACCCGCACTCGATGTTATTCGGTCCGGTCAGCGACTCGATTTACGACCCGAAATTTCTGCACCTTTTAGAATTGGAAGATTCTTCGACGTGCTTCCGACCGTTAGTTTCCGTCACACGCAATATTCCTTCAACGTCGCGGCAGCACCGACAAGCGGTTTTGAAACCTTGCCGACTCGCCAATATTTACGAACGCGGCTTGCAATTCGTACCCAGCTTTCACGGGTTTATGGCGACGACGCCGAGACAGTCACCACTCCCGAAGAAACACGCGCGCCCGCAGCAGAAGCCGACGGAACAGTGCCCGGAATCTTTCAAGCGCTTCAGGCGCCGACTCCGATCCAGCGTCCCGAAAAAACAAAGCACGAAATCGAACCTGAAATCGCAATTTCCGGAATCCCCTGGCTGCTTCAGTCAAATTCGCAGTTTTTCGGCAACAACGCTTTGGCGCCGATTTTCCTCGATGGTCAGCCTGTCTCGAATTCCGATTTTTATTCGGCGAAGGGGCTTCAATTTGACTATGAAGATCGCATCACTTCGAGAAACGTCATTTCTGCTCTGATCACGAATCGATTCACCAGCAAAACATGGAGCGGAGATACTCCCGTCTATCGCCAGTTCATCTCGATTAAAAACGGAACAAGTTACGAATACGACAAACCGAATCGCGACACGCGCGC
>JAYSST010000355.1:0-3609 GCA_043720435.1 Bdellovibrionales bacterium | reverse complement strand
TAATCAGCCAGGGCTTCGAGCGCCGCGATTTTCAGTGTCTTCGAACCTCTCTGCGTTGTCGCAAGCTTCAGCCATAACTCGGCCTTCGAGTCTTGATTGTTTTTTAGGTAGATCTGTCCGGCGAGTAGTGAGTCTCTTGCCTGTGCCGGCTCGAGTGACATCGCGTTTTGTAACGCAACTATAGCTTCGTTTGGTCGCCCCGTGGCCAGCAGCATCGTCGCGTGAACTCGGTGGAACTTCGCTGTTTTCTCGCCCTGAACGCCAGCGGCTCCGAAAAGTTTGGCCGCTTCGCTTACATGATCAGTTAAATACGTATCGCCTTCTGGCTTTTGCATGCGACCGGTTTGCAAAAGCGCATTGGCATATTCAAGCATGACTGGTGCAGATCGAATGTTGCGTCGAAGCATCTCGCGCGCAGCGAGCCACGTTTTTGTTCCGATGATCATATTGATTTGCGGTGAACTCACTTCGTCTAAGACGCGAATGTCTGGAATTGTCACCATCGCTGTCGGTTTTTTCAAAACTGCAACTTCGGCTGGGCCTAATCCCAGCTGCGATTTTTCGAAAGCTGGGCGTGGGCCCACAATCGCGCGAGTTCGCAACAGGCAATTCGAGTATGCAGTAATTTCGTCTTGAAATTTTTGAGTCTTCATCGATACAACCGGGATGTGATCGGTTTTGAACTGTATGTGATCGCTGATCGTAAACGAGTTCTGCGCCGTTCGAGTTTCGCGAAGCAACGATGCAAAAGACGTCAGCGCCAAGCATGACGTGTTTGTTTCGTCGGCGATTTCTCCACCAAGCACTTTCGTCTCGACCTCGAGAGTTAAATTTCTCGATAAAATGACGTCAGTTGCCCGATCTTGCGAAGACAAGAGCGGCACACCCGCGAGACCTGGCGATACCAGATCAAATTCCCGGTGTGGACCTCGGCTCGTAAGAGCGCCCGGCGAGAGATACGAGAAGCTGAGTTCGAAAGTTTTTCCTCTGCGATCCTGAGTGTTCACTCGGATCATCGGACTGACTGATTCGGTTTTGAGGGCCAGACCGAAAAGTGAACGTAGGTATGGTTCAACCTGAACAGCACCTTGAGCGAAATAAACTTGTTTGAGTTCTGCCGCGAGAGGTCCTTCGACTTTCACAGTGCCTGCGCCCACAATACTTGCGTCGGGCCGCAAATCGAGACTCTGGGCGATCTTGATGGTCGAAGCGACGGGAGCCTCGTTCGGGAGGCGCTCGATAACCGCGGCAATGCCTTTTTTATCCTTTAAAGCCAAAGCCCACGAACCGCCGACGTCACTGAGGAAACCTTCACCGAATGGAACGATGTTCGTTGGATCGAAATATCGTGCTCGGCCTTGATCATTGATACGAACGATAGCGTGATTGAAAAGTTCGAGTGACGGAGTGGTGGGAGTTTCCTGAATCCAAAGCTTTTCGGTGGGGGATTGACGCCAGACGAGGGCAACGTCGGCTTCATAGCCAAGTGTCCGAAGAATCGCCGTAGCAGCAAAGGCGAAATCTTTCGAATCAGCACGCTTCGATTGGCTCTTCAATGCGACGAAGTTCATCAGCTTCCGAGGTGCGTATCCGCCCTCCTCCGGCGACCACTCGCGTGTATACGAAACGGTCTGATGAAGTAATTCGATGATCCGGTTCAGTCGTTCGTTGAAGTTAGCAATCGGCTTTACCTCGTCGACGATCTTTTGAAGTTCTTTTGGAAAAATATCTTGCGACGCTTGTGTGAACTGAGGCGCAAGCACTTCGACAACCGGCAACCAAGAATTTTTGTTCGAGACTTGCAAACGCGGAACAACTGCCGTCGTGATCAATCCACCTTGTTCGTTCTCAGCCTTCACATAAACGGCGCGCTTCTGTTCGACTTTCCAAACAAGTGTTCCGTCGGCCTGACGACCTTTGCTGAAATTCAAGATGCCTCGTGCTGCCTGAGAAACGTCTAGGAACAGAAGTTCTTTCGACTCGAAAGTCAGCGAACTTGCGACGATCGGATATCTTCGTCCCCAGTCGAAAGTTCGTGAAAAGATTCCTGGAATACGTGGTCGCTTGAGTTCGATTTCAAATTCGATTTTCACGACGGTTCCGACTGGCAAATCGCCGAATGGAATTGACGTCGCGTGTGAGGCGCGAAAGAGCGGTGCATCCTGAGTCGCAACATCAGCATCGCGACGGACGATGAGATTTCCTGGGATCACACGGACGCGGCTTTGTTCTTGAACTTCAGCCGAAACAATTTTGATTTCTTCGCGCTCGTCGCCAACCGGAAATTTGAACGCCGCCATCAGCGCGCGGCCCTGTTGCGTGTTGATTTTTATTTCGAGGATCCCCATTGATTTCCAAGAACCATCGGGATTGATCTTGATCGTTTCGTCGCGGCGTTTGATGTGCAGTGGAGCGTTCTCACTCTGTGCCCAGCGTCCGAAAGCGGGAGCAGGAACGATGCTCATCGTGAAAAGAGAAAGTGAGGCCGCAACTAACGTTTTTGAAACGAAGTTTGAATGAAGCCAGAAGTTATTTTTCCGGTTATCAAAAAGCTCACTCACTCTATGGACTTATCGGTTTTATGAGCTTTGGGCCCTAGCTACAGGGCACCGAACTAGACCTGATAAATCGTCTCGAAATTGCCAAAGTTTCTCACTTTGAGACGCATTAGAAGTTAACGCCGAGAACTGCGAGCCCGGTGAACGAATCGCCAGCTGGAGTGATGCCGGTCTGGATCGAGTCTGTGTCCACCAGGACCTTCGATTCGTCCGTAAACATCACAAGTTGATACATGCCTTGGACTCCGAAGAAGAGCTTGTTCCGCATCATTGGAATTTCGATGCCGGCACCCATATTGACTGCAAAGGCCGAATCTTTGCCATAGTCAGTTTCGCCGGAAACGGTCGTCGTTCGGTAAATTTGCGAGAATCCTCCTAGCAAATAGGGATTCAGATCGGCTAAGCCCCGAGTAACGTTTTGGGTATTGAAGTAATATTTTATGTTTCCAGAGAGTTCGGTGATGTTCACGTTTCCGCGGATCGTCGTGAATCCGGGTCCCGAAACCGAAAGAATATGGTCGCCAGTTAAAAAACCAAACTGCAGCGCAAAGCGGAGATCGAAAAAGTAACAAACGAACAAACCGAACGAAGCGTTCGCCGAATAAATCTTGTTGAGATTGCCGGTCCAACCGCGCAATCCTCCTATGAAACCCAATGTCAGCAGGCGACCGTTACGAAAGAAATTTAAGTCTTCTTCTTCGTCCAAGGCCTCATCAAACTCAGAATAATCGGCGAAGGGATCGTACGATTCGTCGGACTGCGAAACGAGAATTCCGGGCGGAAGGTTCAACCGCTGACGTGCACTATCAGAAGTTTGCGACTCCAAAATCGTGTCCGAAGCTTGTGCATAAGAGGTAGGCCAAGTGGCTGCAGTTAGCGTTATCAGAACACCTGAAAGCATCAGGCGCGAAACCGGTCGTAAAATCGGTCGTAGAATCACTCAGAACCCCCATCTAGCGCACCGCATCATCCGTCGCTAGACCGATGACTCCTTTAGGGTAACGCCCAAGAACGAGAATATCAAATAGCCAAACGCGGATACCGCCCGCGC
>JAYSST010000354.1:0-9461 GCA_043720435.1 Bdellovibrionales bacterium | reverse complement strand
GGATTGACTTTTCATTCGATCGTATGAATTGAAAAAGCGAGCGAATCAACGAGCCTTCAGATGCTCGCGCAAGATTTCAATCAACAGCGATTGATATTTCTTTCCTTCAATTGCGGCTCTCGTCTTAAGAAGTCGAAGCACATTTCCTGGAAGACGCAAACTGATCGCCTTTGTCGGTTCATCTTTTGTCGAATACAAAACACGCATGTCTTCAAGAAACTGCAATGCTTGCATGGGCGAAACGGAATTGATTGTCGTCTGTGCCATTGGTTTTAAGACACGTTTCGGAGTCGATGATTTACGCGGCTTTGACGGTTTCGTTTTTTTCATGATTTCAATCCTAGTTTCTCGCGCAGAAGCCGGATGTCACTTTGATCCTCAGATCGATTGGAGGCCAGCTTCATTTGAAGAAGGCTCTTAAGACTCGCAACCGGCAAGGATCTCCCGCCAAAAGATATTTTTTCGACTTCTATTTCGTCGATCCCAAGCACGATCAAAAGGTCCACTTGACGGGTGGGGTCCTTGAAATCAACAAACGACCACGCCACCAGATTCCGCTTCTCGATGTACTCCTCGCGAAACTCCACGATATCCGCAGCTGACATTGGAATCCGCGAGGTCAAACCCAATTCCTTCATCGCACTTTCCGCTTCGCTCAGCGCAGTTTTTGTGAGTCCGATGACAAGATCGACGTCCATTGTGGCCCGCACAATTCCGTGCATTGCAAGTGCATAGCCGCCGACCAGCGCAAACTTGATTTTTCGTTTTATAAGCTCCTGAGTCACATCTAATACGAACATTCTTAAAGTATATACATGTATATACTTTAAGTCAATTCCTGCGGGCGCTTAAGATCGAGAAAGAAACCGTAGCACTGCGGTCACACCGCGGTTTGAAACTATTGAAAACGGCGCGCGGAAATCCACGGTGGGACTTCGCGGCCGAAAATGAGATCGACCAAAGTTTTTGCGGTGTTGAATGCGAGTCCGATTCCGTGCCCCGTGTAACCGCCGGCGAAGAAGATCGATGGATCGTCGGGAATCGACCCAACCATCGGTTCGCCATCTTTTGCGAAACCCATGAGTCCACTCCAGCGATGCGTGACTTTCGCATGCTGCAACTTCGGCAAATAAGTCATCACGAAATTATGCAGAGAGTTTTGGATCAACTCGGTGGTTTCATCGGAATATCCGACCTCGTTCGCTTTATCGATCTGCCGGAATCCGCCGATCAACAATTCGCCCGTCGGAATCTGACGGAAATAATCCAGATAAAAATTCGCGTAGCAAGGACCTTCCATAAATCTTGGCACCGGTTCGGTCATCAAACACTGCGCGCGAGTCGGATAAATTTTGTCCTTAAAATACGGGTGCATGATCGCAGAATAGCCGTTCAGCGCGAGGACGATCATCGACGTTTCAAAATTGCCACGGTCGGTTTTTACCACCTTCGTGCCGTCCGGCAACGTTTCGACTTTGTACGCTTCGGTGCCTTCAAAGATTTTCGCTTTGAGTTTCGCCTGCATCGCTTCAAGCAATTTCACTGGGTTCGTCGAAGCATCGCCAAGATACTTGATCCCGCCGACAAAACCCTGGGCGCCAAGACGCTTCTCGACACCCTTCGCATCGACAATCTCGGTCGGGATGTTGAGTCCGGTCATGATCTCGGCGCACTTCTTAAGTTCAACAAATTCGTTTTCTTGCGCCGCGAGCGAAAACGCACCGTCGTTTTCAAACTCCATCTTCGCTTTGTTGCCCTGAACGATTTCTTCTTCAAGCAACCGGAGGTTCGTTTCTGAAAATTTCCAAATCTCGGTCGCTTGTTTTAGTCCGTGCTTGTTGATCATGCGGTTGAAGTGTTCGACCGAGCCACACGTTACAAACCCGGCGTTGCGGCCGGAAGCTCCGAAAGCCACGCGACTTTTATCGACGATGGCGATTTTCAGAGATGGATCTTCTTTTTCCAACCAATAAGCCGTCGAGAGGCCGGTGATTCCCGCACCGATGATGACGACGTCAAAAACTTGCTTCTCGGTTTTATAAGTTTGATCTAACCAGAACGACGTACTCATCGGAACTCCTTAGGTAACAGTTCCCTTTTTGCACTGCACAGCAGTGCAAAAAGGGAACTGTTACCTGTTAATGTCTAAAAACATCTCAATAGCGGTGCATTGGCAAGGCGGCTTCAAGCAACGCGTGCAATTGTAATTCACGTGTTGCCAATATAGCGGATGCTCGGCAATTTTCTTAAAACCCATTTTCTCTAAGTACTTCGACGAAGAGTTAAACGGACTTTCTTTCCAAGAATGGCAGACGACGCCGCGGGCGCCGGCTTTTCTCAAGACATCAATTGAGGCGAGTGAAAGTGTGCATCCCCAACCTTGCCCCTGAACCTTGTTCGACAAAAACAGCGACTGAAAATACGCCGTTTGCTCGATCTTCGACGACCACGCCGACGGATTCAGACCGTCACGTGATTCGGCACTGGCTCCGGTGCCTTTTCCCTTACTCCACTTGCCCGGTGGGTAAGTGAAACGAACGCCAAGTATTTCTCCACTAGTAGAATCGCGCAACAAGAGCGAACACATGTAAAGACGACCGTCCGCCCCAGTCGCTGACGACTTCTGATAAATTTCTTCAAGTTCGTTTTCAGAATAATAACCCGCGCCGATGGTCTCGTCGGTGAAATGCTTGAGCGGTGCTAGATCTGAATGCTCGAGCGGAACGATGCGCGCAGAAACTGCGGAAGCGCTTCTCAAACCTGCGGTCGTTGTCATGCCTAACAAATAGAGTTTTCGCTAAGGATTGTCTATGGAATCGGGCGAGGATTCGATCGCCCATTGCGCTTGGGCAAGAAGACTTTCTCTTAAACCAATCGTAGGGCTCCAACCGAGCTCCTTACGCATTTTCGCTATCGATGGGCGGTAAATATCGGAGCCCTGCATCACGCCACCCAATCGGATTTCCGGAACATGGAGGGACGATTTCCAGGCGACAGCCCTCACAAAATCCGCCAATTCAGACATCGTCACCGATTCGTCGGAACCGACATTGTAGGCTTCGCCCGACTTGCCTCGCGCGAGCAACCGCCAAAAAGCAGTCGCAAGATCTCGACCGTCGAGAAAGCTGCGAACGGCCGTCGGTGTTTTCACGTGTATCGGAAGCCCGTTGAGAATCGACGACATAAATAATGAGATCACGTAGGGACCATCGACCGGAAAAATAGGCCCGCAGAAATTAAAACCTCGAGCAATGACGGTTTCGATATCTCGAGCCGCCGAAGCTTCGCGACATAGGAGTTCGGCATCACGTTTCGACAAACCCTGCGGTGCAAGCTGTGCATCCGAGTGAAGCGCCGTCTCGACAGGTGAATCGGAATAATCTTGCGGCGGATAACTTCCGTCAGGATTAAACGGCGTGCGTCCGTCGCCTGGCACGGGCGCTCTGCCATAGACCGCACCAGAACTTGCCAATAGAAATCGTGCTACACCGACACGCTTTGCTTCGGCCAACAAATGCCGCGTGCCTTCAACGATCGGACTTTGGCCGCTTTTATTTTTCGGATCCGACTCGCCCATGGCGAGATGCAAAATGTGCGTGATACTGAACGGTATCGTCGCGTTTATAACGTCGCCCTTGCGAAAAGTAAGTCCTTTGACATTTCGCAGCTCGGGTTGAAGTTGCAGAAACTTTTCTGGGTCTCGACTAAGCACTGTCATTTCGATCGGCAGGCCCAACGCCCGTGCCGCCACGAAACTAACGATCATCCAGGAACCAAAGAAACCGGTTCCACCCGTCAGCAAAATATGTGCGTTTCCCAGCTTTACCCAGTCCACGCGACTCGCCTGGCTGATCTCTTTCATTGAATTCTGTAGGACGACGCTTTTAAGAAGCTCTGGTGGCATCAGTAAAGGCATCAAACCCGGCCGTAGGAATCTTCGTACCGCACGATATCGTCTTCACCAAAGTACGTTCCGATCTGCACTTCAACAAACATCAAAGGCTCTTTACCGGTATTTCGAATTCTGTGTTTGGCTTTGAGCGGAACAAAAACATGATCGCCTGGTTTGACCGCAATAATTTCTTCGTTGAGCACGACTTCGCCAGAGCCTTTTATGATCGTCCAATGTTCGGCGCGTTTGGTATGAGACTGATAGGAAATTTGTGCGCCCGCATCGACCGTGATGATTTTTGATTTGAAATCGGGCGTATCTTTTAAGACTTCAAATTTTCCCCACGGACGAATCTCAAAGGCATGCTGAGTCGCGCGGCGAGCCGGAATCGGCGGAAAACTTTTGAGCCGATCGACAACTTCTTTTACCTTTTCCGACTGCCCACGCTTGACGATTAACACTGCGTCTTGGGTATCGACGACAAGCAGGTCGTCGACGCCAACAAACGCGTATGTCTTTTGATCGGTTGGAAAAACAAAGTTGCTTTCGCACGTGACTTGAATCGCAGCTGTCGCGGCACTCGCATCAAAACCGGCGGCGATCGCCGACGTCACAAGTTGATTGTGTTTGCCTTGCTTGATGTCTGCGATCGCGTCCCAAGAGCCGACGTCGTTCCAATCAAAGTCGCACGGAACGGTCACATGCGATTCAAGTTTTTCCATGACGGCATAGTCGATCGAAATCGGTTCGACCTTATCGTAAACGCTTTTTAGATTTGAGTAATCTGCCTTCAGATTTTCAAACGGTGCCCAAACTTTCGGTGCATGCTCTTTCAAAAGCCCGATCATCACCGAAGCTTTGAATACGAACATTCCTGCGTTCCAGAAATATCCGCCTTTATCGATGAAATCCTGTGCCGTTTGCTCATCGGGTTTTTCTCTGAACCGAAGTGCTTTCAAAGCACCGTCGGCGAGCTGAACAGAAGTTTCGATATAGCCGTAGCCGGTCGCTGGAAAAGTCGGTTTCACACCGAGGGTTACAATTTTTCCGGTTTCAGCAATCGCAGCCGCGCGCAAAACGGTTTGCCGAAACTTGTCTTCAGCTTCGATCAGTTGATCCGCAGGAAAAACTCCAACGATCGAATTCTCCAAACCTTGAAGTTCAAGCGCACGACACAAGAATGCGATCGCGGGTGCCGTGTTGCGACCGCGCGGCTCATACAAAGTTTGGCGCAATGCCTGAGCACGCGTCAGCCCTTCGACGATCAGAGCCTTCTCAGTCAAAGTTCGCAGATCTTCGACGGTGATTGTCCACGGTGTGCCGAGTGACTTAACCCGCGAGACCGTGCGTGCGAAAAGCGAGTTACCGAGGCCGTCTCCGAAAATTTCTGCGAACTGTTTTGGAAACGCTTGCCGTGAAACGGGCCAGAGTCGCGTACCGCTGCCACCCGAAATTATCGCTGGAATGAAGGGACTTTTAGAGCCTGGGGCAGCGCCGTTTCTCATAGGCATAAATCACCAAACCGGCGCCCGAAAGGCAAGCAAACTCTGCTGGCGAAAGGTGCACTCTAGGGCTTCAGCGCCTTGAGGAAATCGGAAGTGCATATCCAGGTCGCCGATTCGGAACAAATTTCGGCGCGTTCGCTAGTGATGAGCTCGGCTTTCGCTTCCAGTCGAGAGCGCGTCCGCTTGAAATCCTTCATTTTGGAGTGGCTTTGGTGGTCCAAGCCCGCCTTCTCGAAAATCTTGAGACCAAGTCCGCACGAGCAATCCCGTTCGCAATTTTCCTCGTCGACGGGCACGCGATAACTCTTTGGATTTTGTCGGAGTCGCTCGGCCTCAGCGTCAATCGCACGTTCGTGCCAGGGTTTAATCACGGAAAGCCCGTTCTCGGCTTCTTTTCCGGTGATCTTGCAGCCGGCAACGATATCGTCGGACCCGCCCTGCCAGCTTTCAAGTGATTTATTAAACGCGACCTTCAGAACGAGGTTCGCTTCGTCGAGTTGTTTCAACGACATGCCGGTCAACGCCTGGTCCATTGCGGATCTTGAAGCTGCGGCAGGTGCAACTCGTTTTCGCGTAAGGCCGCAGCCGGCGAGCGCGATCACAACCAACGGAAGAATAGAAAACATCAACCACTTCATTTTATTCAACGGTCACCGACTTAGCTAAGTTGCGCGGTTGATCAACGTCGTTCCCCATCGCATCCGCAACATGATACGCAAGAAGTTGAACAGGAAGCGCAGCTAAAACTGGATTCACCATCCACGACGCGACCGGCAGCGAGAGGTAATCGTCACTGACCGCTTTTAAAGCCGCATCGTCACCAGTTCCGATCGACATGATTTTTCCGCCCCGTGCTCGCACTTCTTCCAAGTTTGAGAGCGATTTTTCATAGTGCTCGTCGGCTGGACACAACATCAAAATCAGCATTCGATCGTCAATGAGAGCCAGTGGTCCGTGCTTCATTTCACCGGCGGCATAACCTTCGGCGTGCATGTAGGCGAGTTCTTTTAACTTCAATGCACCTTCGAGCGCGATCGGATAACTGACCCCGCGACCCATAAAAAGTACGCCGCGATAATCTTTCAGCTTCATGGCCGCTTCAGCAAAAAACTTGTCGTAGGCCAGCACGGCTTCCATTTGTGCGGGAAGTGCTAGCAGATTTTCGACCGCTTCAACATGCGCACCGTTCGTCATGACCCCGCGGACTGTCGCTAGGTAAATCGAGAAGAAGTTCAGAACTGCAAGCGTCGATACGAAAGCTTTGGTCGATGCCACGCCGATCTCGGGCCCAGAATTCATGTAGATGCGTCCATCGGCTTCGCGATCAATCGAAGATGCACGTACGTTGCAAATGGAAAGCGTCAGTGCTCCCATTTTTCCGGCCATTCGCAAGGCCGCGAGCGTATCGGCAGTTTCTCCGGATTGAGAAATTGTGACGACCAAAGTGTTCGCAGGAATCACGGGACTTCTGTAGCGAAATTCGCTCGCAATATCGCATTCGACTGGAATCAGCGCGGTCTTTTCAATCAGGTATTTTGCAGCAAGTGCGGCGTAATAACTTGTGCCACACGCGACGATAAAGATGCGATCCAATTTTTTAAACTGGGCTTCAGTGAGGCCGACATCTTTCAGCACAACTTGTTTCAGAGCAAGATCGATGTGTGGCGCACACGCGTTTGCGACTGCGCGCGGTTGCTCGTGAATTTCTTTGAGCATGAAATGCTTGAAGCCCGCTTTTTCAACCTGGTCGGCCGACCAAGTGATCGTCTGAACTTCTTTGGTCACCGGTTTTCCGCCCGTCGTGAACACCTTAAGATCGGCGCCTTTTACAAAAGCGATTTCGTGATCGTCGAGATAAACAACCTTGTTCGTGTGACTGATGATGGCCTGAACGTCGCTTGCAACCAGAACTTCTTTGTCGCCGAGACCGATGACAAGTGGCGGACCGTTCTTGAAGGCAACGAGCACGTCGGGTTGCTTTTCCCACATCGCGACGATGGCGTAAGCCCCGCGCAACAACGGCAATACCTGTTCAACCGCTTTCAATAGGTCGCCTGTGTCGCGAACTTTTCGAGCGAGCAAATGGGCGACAAGTTCAGAATCGGTGTCACTCGTGAAACTCGCGCCAAGAGCAGCGAGTTCGCGTTTGATGTCCTGATAATTTTCGATGATGCCGTTGTGAACGAGAGAAATACCTTCGACCGAGTGTGGATGCGCATTTCGTTCACTCGGAACACCGTGAGTCGCCCAACGCGTATGACCGATACCCAAGTGTCCGCTAAATTTTTCGTTTTCCAATTTTTTCGCAAGCTCCGCGAGCTTCCCCTGAGCGCGAACAACTTTTATGTGCTGGTTACCTACTGGTCCATCGAGAATGGCTACGCCGGCGCTATCGTATCCGCGATACTCGAGACGCTTCAGGCCTCCGACGATCACATCTTTCGGATCTTTTTGCCCGAAGTAACCAACGATTCCGCACATTTATTTTTCCTTTTCGCCGTCGGTGAGCTTTGCAGTCGCTTCAACTGCGCCAGCTTTCGCCGCCGACGACACCGGTGGCTTCCAGTTTTCTTTAATCACCTGGCGACCGCGCGCGACCGCCAAAGCCTTCGCGGGCACATCTTTCGTGATGGTCGAACCCGAACCGATGACGGCACCATCACCGATTCTGATCGGAGCAACAAATTGCACATCACTGCCAACGAAAACTCCGTTGCCGATGATCGTCTCGTACTTTTTTCTGTCGGCGGCAAAATTACAAGTGATGGTTCCACAACCAATGTTCACGTCTTCTCCAACCGTCGCATCGCCCAGGTACGTGAGGTGACCTACTTTTGAACGTGCACCAAAACTGGTTTTTTTGAGCTCAACAAAGTTTCCGATGTGCGCTTCGCGACCCACCGACGTGCCGGGACGCAAGCGGGCATACGGTCCGACTTGAACTTTTTCGCTCACGACCGCATTTTCGAGATAGCAACCCGCCTTGATATGCGTGCTGTCGGCAATCGATGATGAGATGATGTGAACGCCGGGCTCGAGAACGCAATAGTTTCCGATTTTCGTGGCGCCACGCAGGTAAACGCCTGGGTAAACGACGGTGCCACCACCGATCACGACCTCGTCTTCAGCATACACAGTGGTCGGGTCGATCATGACGACGCCGTTCTCCATCAATTTTTTACGGTTGCGCGCGAACACGATGCGAGAGGCGCGCGAGAGTTCTTCTTGAGTGTTGACTCCGTAGGCCATTGCCGGCCGCGCTTTGATCGCGATGACTTTTAATCCGTCATCTATACCGATGGATATAATATCCGTCAGGTAATATTCGCCCTTCGAATTATTCGGCTTCACTTGCGAAAGCAAGTCAGCCAATACGCTCGCTTTTGCTATGTAAGTACCGCTGTTAATTTCACGAATGCGAAGCGTCTCGGCACCGGCATCACCGGCTTCGACGATTGCGCGAAGTTCGCCTTTTTGACGAACGATACGGCCAAGCGAACCTGGATTTTTCAATTCGGCGGTGACAACCGCAACGTCCGCTCGTGTGTCGTTGAATTCGGAAATAATTTTAGCGAGGTCCGAAGCTTCGATCAGCGGAGTGTCTCCGCTCAAAATTAAAACGTTGCCGTGAAGCGAGCCCGGATCTGCCGACATGACAGCATCAGCTGTTCCCTTTTGATCTTTTTGTGGATAGGCGACGGCACCAAAAGGTTCGATCACTCGGCGAACAAGGGATTCACCGTGACCGACAACCACGCGCAATTCTTTTGCCCCGCACGCCTTCGCTGCGTTCAACACTCGACCCACCATCGGCTGACCGACGACAGGGTGTAAAACTTTGGGAAGCGGCGACTTCATCCGCGTGCCTTTGCCGGCCGCCAAAACAATTACTGCCAGCGGCGTGGCCCCAGAACTAGACGTGGTCGAGTCTTTTACGTTGTTTGGCATTGAAAGAACCTAGAGGCCCTCGACAAGGGGGTCAAGGCTCCGCACAATAGAAGTATCCGGAGGACTTTTTGAGCACAATCACGCGCATGGAGTGTTGGAAAAAAACCGCGCTTGGA
>JAYSST010000353.1:0-1503 GCA_043720435.1 Bdellovibrionales bacterium | reverse complement strand
TACGAACTCGCCATCGGCACCTAACTGTTTCCAGACGGCCGCACCCATTCGAGTCATGCGACGCATGTTAACGACAACGTACGGTGAATCAGAAATTTCGATACCGATTTTTGCGAGAGGTGAATTGATCGGCCCCATGCTGAACGGAATCACATAGAGTGTTCGTCCGCTCATGCAGCCTTTGAAGAGCGGCTGAAGTTTCGCATCCATCGCAGACGGCTCCATCCAATTGTTGTTTGGGCCCGCATCGACTTCGAGCGGGGTGCAAACGAACGTGCGATCTTCAACACGTGCGACGTCTTTGGGATCCGAACAGGCAAGATAGCTGTTCGGACGTTTCGATGGATTTAATTTCTTAAGGGTGCCGATTGCTATCATCTTTTCGATCAGCAATGCTTCTTCAGCTTCTGAACCGTCACAAAAGTGAACCGCTTTCGGTTCGCAGAGTGCGACGACTTCGTTGATCCACGAGACGACATCGGGATGTTCAATCGGCGCCGCATCTTCGAGACTTAACGGAAATACGTTTGGAAATACGCTTAAAGAAACGCCTACAGACGCACTGCCAAAAGAACTTTTAGCCATCCGGGAAAGCCTCCAAAATTGTGGAGGCCAGAGAGTAGGATTTTGATCGACTCAAAGCCAAGTCAAAATGGTGAGGAAGTGAAAGATTCTCGGTATGGCAGTAATTCGGGAATCTGCTCAAAAACGTTCTGCTTCCTAAAGACATCCTGTTGCACCGCAAGGTTACCAAATCGTCTAAATTCGTTCTCGATGTAAGGTGCGGCACCGTCGCCGCGAGGTACGTCGGCTTATCGAGCCAAATGAGGTAACTGAGTGGCGGAATGCGATCGTCAAACTTTAGGAGATGTTCGAAAAGTTCCGGGAGGTTCAGCACACTAGCGCCTGAAACACAGCGTGAATCTCGGCCGAAAGGTGCATCACTCTCTGCAAACCTAGAAGTTTTTCGATGTTCGCTTCAACTTTGGTCCACTTTGAAGGCCATAGAACACACTCGTTGAGCCGGCCAAAAGCTTCGATGCTGGCGTTAACATTGATTTCCTGGAAATACTTCCAAAGTTCGACGAGTTCATCAGGCACCGCGGTAAGGTTCGTGTGATACATTAGCCGAATGTTTTTCGATCTGCCTGATGCGATCGCAAGCTGCAAGATCACCCGATGCTTAGAGATGAATGGCTCGCCTCCCGTCGTTCGAGTAACTTTGTACCGTCAGCGCTAGCTAGGCCTTCTAGATAAAAGCAGCACGGACGCCAAAAGCCCGCAGGGACCGACGAAAGCTACACGAATGGATATGCACAAAAATTCTTTTTATCTTCCATCGTCGGCGCGGCTCGCTACTTCTGGATTGATCGAGATTGTAGCGCTCTTACGCAATACTTCCATCCAAGATCCAAAAGCTTCCTCAGTACGTCGAGAAGCCACGGCTTCTGACTCTGCCTCGGGAGATTCAGCGCCAGGCTTAGCCTTCGTTACCGGTTTCGC
>JAYSST010000352.1:0-9482 GCA_043720435.1 Bdellovibrionales bacterium | reverse complement strand
CGACAATTCCCCAGACGTTCGCCGGAGAATGCAAAGTTAGTCGCCCTTCGGACGACGTTCTTTCCGACGCCGGAAACATGACGAATCTTAACGAGCGTGCGCTCGGTGAAATCGCATTTGAATACGAAAAGGCCACGGGCCAGAGTCTCGAGATCGTGATCGTCGCTCGTGCGGGTCAGGACCTCGGCGATCAAGTCGTGTTGCGCGATGTTATGGGCAAAAGTCCACTCACTCTCGAAAACATTTATAAATCTGCGTACAATGACCCGGATGTACGAGCTGCTGGTGAGGGCGGAAACGGCGCTCCTGACTACAATCTCGTAAAAAATGTCATCGCTTCGAAATTTAAAGATCCAGAGCGAGCTTTGCAGTTTTCGCACGTTGGATTCATGATTCGAAACCATCCTAAGGCACCGCCGTTGAAGCCGGGCGAAATCAGGATGTGGCGCGCTCGCCACATGTTGCGTCCTTGCGAAAACAAGAATCCAATTAATGATTTCGAAAGACTTCAGCAAAAGGATTTGAACGTTCCGTATCTTTGGGATGAAGGTCAGTTCAATTTCTTCGCTGATAATCCTTACGAGCTCAAGATTCGTTACATCGTGCCGACACCAGAACTTCAGGCGCGGCTTATGGAGACGGTCTTTGATCAAGAGCTGATCTATACTTTGAACTCGCGCTTCTACAATGCAGCTGCAAACTATAAGAACGTAAAAGAGAGCAACTCGAATCAATGGGTTCTTGAGGTTCTTGCGGCCGCGACGCGACCGAAATCACAGGTTCAGACTCGAGCCGATGCTCAAGACGTATTAGTGAAGATGAATTATACGCCGACGAAAGTCCTTTTTAGAGGCAAGCAGGCGTACATAAATATTCCCGGAGCTAGAGCGGTTGCGCCCTATGTGACTTATCATTCGAAGGAGCAGCCGTTTTATTTCAGAGCTTCGATTGGTGAAGTCATCACGGCGCTTTCGGTTGAAGAGTTTATGGATAAAAACGGTCTGATGTACTCAGCGTACGAGACGCCGGCTTTAGAAAAGACCGAGAATATTCGCGCTCGCAATGAGCCGCCGAAGCCAAAGGCGAACAGCGGGTATCAGAACTAACGAAAAATCGAGGGTGGGTACGCGGATGTCACGAAGGTGATGTCCGCTTTTTTTTCCGCCGTAGCCTTCGCAATGGCGGATTCTATTCTTCGCCGCCCAAGGCCGAGTGGGACGCGATGTGACCTGGAATCTGATGGATGTCTCCGAAGAGATTTTGCGGAAGCTCGAACGGGCGTATGTCCTTGGCTTTTACGTGAATCACACCGCTGTGATTTTGTAAGTTTCCTTCGACCTCGAGAATGTTGGACGAATAAAGGACGAGACGGATGCGTTCGTACACGTCAGGCATAACGATCACGTTGAAGATTCCGGTCTCGTCTTCCAGCGAAACAAAACAAACTCCCTTTGCGGTCGGCGGCTTTTGCAAAAGCGAACGCAAGCCAACAAGTTTGACGTTCAAACCATTTCTTAATGTCTGCAGATTCTCGGCGGTTTGATAATCTCGTTTCAACTTCATTGCATCGCGAATGACTCGGATCGGATGACTCGTCAGCGAGAATCCTTTGGTGTCGAACTCGCGAACGACGTGCTCCCACTCGTTCTCTTGACGAATTGCTTCGCGCCCATCAGTCGGCGCTAAACTGCCAAGATTGTTAATCACGGCCGGGGCGGTGCCCCCGGCGACCGTAGACAGGGGCTCGGTGCCGTAGAAAAAACTTTGCTGATCGAAGTCGACCCCTTGAAGGGCGAACAACGCCTGTCTTGGGTCGGGTGAAAGTTTGAACAGAGCACCAGCAGTCGCAAGCTTCGTTAAAACTTTTTTCGACAAACCGGTACGGCGAACGAGATCTTCGATGTCGCGAAAAACTCCACCTCGCTTGCGCGCCGCCTCGATAATATGAGCATCGGTTTCTTTGAATCCGCTGATGGAACGAAATCCAACACGCACGTGTCCGGCTTTGGGCAAAGTATAATCCCATTCGGAGTATTGAACGTCGAGAGCATGAAAACGCACGCCGTGGCGTTCGGCGTCGGCAATCAACTGGCGAGGGGGATAAAAACCCATCGGTTGTGAATTCATAAGTGCCGTAGAAAAAACATCAGGATGGTGGTTTTTCAGCCAACAACTGACGTACGTAATCAGAGCAAAGCTTGCGGCGTGCGATTCTGGAAATCCATATTCAGAAAAGCCTTCGATGACTTTATAAATCTGCTCGGCGTATTCGGCTGTGAGGCCATGATTGAGCATACCGTTGATCAATCGTTGTCTGAGGCCGTGCATGACGGTCTTTTTTCTCCAGGCGCTCGAGACCACGCGACGAAGTTCGTCGGCTTCACCACCCGTGAATCCCGCAACGGCCACAACGATCTGCATGACTTGCTCTTGGAAAATCGGAACACCCAACGTTTTTCCCAAGATCGGGATCAGGTCTTTGTGTGCGTAAGTGGTTTTCTCGAGTCCCGCACGCCTTTTCAAATAGGGATGTACGAGGCCGCCTAAGATAGGGCCGGGTCGAACGATCGCGACCTGTACGACGAGGTCGTACCATTCTTTCGGCCGCAGTCTTGGCAGCAACGACATCTGCGCGCGCGATTCAATTTGGAAAACACCGATAGTATCGGCTTTTTGAATCATTTTGTACGTGGGTTGGTCGTCTTGGGGGATCGATGCGAGATCCATGTAGACATTCTTTTTTTCTTTTAGCAGATCGAGCGCTTTGCGAATTGCCGTGAGCATTCCGAGACTCAAGATGTCGAGTTTCATCAGGCCAAGAAGATTCACGTCATCTTTGTTCCACTGGATGACATAGCGGTCGGTCATCGTCGCAGCTTCCACGGGAACAATATCGACAATGGGCTCGTGCGAAATCACAAAACCACCTGAATGAATTCCGAGATGGCGAGGGAAACCTTTAATCTCGACGGCGAGTTTCAGGATCATCCGAAACTTCTCTTCTGTGATTCCGTACTTCGCAATATCAAACGGAGTCGCTAAAAGTTGCGTTAAGCCCTCGCGACCCATCGCCTTCACAAGGTTGTCGGTTTGTTCAAGCGATGCGCCCATGACTTTCGAAACTTCGCGAACGGCCATGCGCGAACGAAAACAGACGGTGGTACATACCATCGCGGCGTGGCGGGCTCCGTACTTTTTGTAAATATACTGAATCACTTCTTCACGCCGTTCGTGTTCGAAGTCGATGTCGATGTCGGGTGGTTCGGCGCGCTCGCGTGACAAAAAGCGTTCAAACAAAAGCCCGAGTTTAATCGGATCGATGGCTGTCAGTCCCAGCGTAAAACACACAATCGAGTTCGCGGCCGACCCGCGACCTTGATGGAGGATCTTTTTCTCCCTGGCAAAATGGCAAATATCAGAAAGGGTGAGGAAATAATCTTCGTACTCGAGTTCTTCAATAAGCTTCAGCTCGTGCTCGAGTTGTTTGCGTGCCTTTTCGAGATGACGCGCCGATGTTGATTGCGGATACCGCCAACGCATTCCTTTTTCCACCAGGTCGCGCAAGTATTGCGACGATGTAAACCCAGGCGGCAAAGATTCTTGCGGATACTTGTATTTCAGCTGATCGAGCGAAAACAAAATGCGGTCCGAGATTTCTCTTGTGCGAGTCAGCAGATCGGGACGGTCTCGATAGAAAAGTTTAAGTTCATCGACGGGCCGCAGGTAACGTTCTGAATTTTGTGTGAGTCGCGTTTTCGCTTCGTTCAGAGTTGTACCGTGAAGAATGCAAGTGACCACGTCGTGGAGCGGCTTTCGTTCAGGCACGTGAAACAACGGTCGTTGCGTGGCGAAAAGTTTTAGTCCGCTGGGTCCCAGTCGATTTTCAAGTTCGACCGCTTGGCGCGCGAGTTCGATTGATTCCCACGTTGAATCTTTGTGCACGGGTAAATAGAGACGATCACCGAAGGCATCGACGAGTTTTTCAATATCTTTCGTATTCCACGGTGGCAGCGGCATCGCGAGCAGATCACCCGTCGCATGTCCGGCTTCTTCAAGAATATCTTGAAACGAAAGTTTGAGGCGCGCTTTGGCCGCGGGTCGTTTTACACGCGTGATCAAGCGCGAGAGGCGGGAATATCCGTCTTTCGATGTTGGAATCAACGAAATCGGAGCCGCATCGAACGGAGTGAGCTCTGCACCTAGGTGATAACGAAACTTCTGCGAAGCCTCACTGCTGGCTCCGTGCGCATTGTGCAATGCCATCTCGGTCGCATCAAAGAGACTGGGTTTTTCTGCGGCTTGATAACCGCGAACGACTCCGTAAAGTCCGTTCACATCACAAAGTGTAAGACCAAGATAGCCGAGCTGCTTGGCGCGCAAAACCATTTCATCCGGATGAGAAGCACCCATCAGGAACGAAAAGTTCGAGCGCGCCAAGTGCTCGACGTAATCAACTTTGGTATGTCGCAGCGGCCGGTCGCCCCGATATCTTTTCAGCGGCGTGGCCGGGAAATTAGTGGGTACGGACAAGCACGTCGGCTGTTGCGACGATGAGGAGGAGGATGAAGGATGTGCAGGCAAAGAATAATTCTTCTTGTGAATCATATCGCAACGCTTTCAGGACCCGTTCGTGTCCTACCTTGGCAGACCGTTTTGTAGCCAACTTCTGGGCTAATTTCTGACTGATCTTCTGGTCGACGATTGAGTGTAATTTCATTCAAAATTCTCCTCTGTTTTTGGGGGAGGGCCTTAGAGCGGTAAACCGCTTAGTCGAATGCACCATGCAGAAAAAACTTTTCGGATTGCTGATCTTGGAAGAGCCAGAGGTTTCGACCGTGTCGATCGCACGCGATATAGTAGTCGCGTCGTTCACCCAGGCTCGGCGTTTCTGGAGGACCTGCGCGGCCCTCCCACCAGCTATGTTCGATGCGTTCGATCGGTCTCCCTGAATAAAACTGCAGCTGCGAAAGTTCTTGAGCTTCAATCGGCCGTGGCTTTCTCAACAACAGCGCTGGGCGCGGCGCTTTTTCAAGAGCCGCCGCATAATGAAACTTCGGCGCGAAACCAGTTTCGTCGAGATCGCCTTGGGCGAGCCCGAGCGGTCGCGAATCTGAATCGCTTCGCTCCGGCTCCGCTGGCACTCGCGTGGGTGTATAGACGTTTTGTTTTGGAGAAACAGCCTCGCGATTCATGATCCAGGTATGCTCGGGCCAAACGTCATCTTGAAGAGAAGCGAAACCAGCGGTGGCTCCTTCTTGCGCGAGCAGGCTTGTAAGAAGCGCCAGCTTGGTTTGATCAGCTGCCGCGCGATCGTGGAAACTGTCTTGTCTTTCGTTTTCTGGCAGAGGATCGATTTCAATTTCGAGATCTTTGATCGGATTCAAAAGCTCGATGCGATCTAGACGGTTTTCCAAGAGCAATCGGAAGAAACGAATCTCGCGTGTCGGTGTGGACGGCTCGATTGTGAAAACATGCTCGTGATTTGAATATTCGCAGCGCAGGCAAACTCGTAGACGCCGAACGATCAACCGTCGCCCCTCGAGCCGTGCAAACAAAGTTTTTATCGTGCTTTCGACTTCGTGAAGCAGCAGCGACACAATCGAAACGGGGTAATCGAGATGAACAAAAGCTTTCAGCGCATCGGTCGGAACAAACGGTTCTATGGGCTGGGCATCCAGCGACGCGTTTCCTTGAAGCCGTCGATAGACTTTTGCACCGAGTTCTCCCCAGCGTTCGTGAAATGACGACTCGGTAAATGGGGCGATTTCTCGTAGCGTACGGAAACCAAGCAAAGAAAAAAAGTTGGCGATCGCATCGACCCGCGAAGGGTGCGACCATTCATGCAATCCTTCAAGGTGAAGAATGGAACTCAAAGGCAGACGATCAAGATCTATACGCGTGCGACCGGGTGTCGAAATCCAAAAGCCATGTTGAACTGCGAAGGCTTGTGCTGCTTGCGGAGTATCGGCAATCGCCACGCGCGCATGATGGTCGAGCGAGCCCAGAGTTTTGAGCACCGCTTCAACCAAGCGCACTTCGTTCCCAAAAGTTCGTTCGATCCAAGACGTGTTCGAGCTGATATCGAGGAAAAACCAAAGCTTCGATGAACCAGATGCACTCGCAGACGTGCGAGTGCCAACGGAGGCAGAGCCGTCGCGACAAGATAGACGTGGGGAAAAACGAAGCAATATTTCAGACAAGATCTGCATTTTGCCTGGAATGCTCTCGAGCTTCTCGCATTCAATCACGAGCGCGAGTGTTCGACCTCGAGCCGCCACTTGCGAGGATAAAGCTGGAGTCGAGCGTGAAGGCGCGATTTCCAGCTGTCGAACCAGTGGAACCAGCGGTGAGCGTCGGTCTTGTGTCGGAACCGGTGATAAAATCGACATGACGATCTCTCCTTTGTAGGTGTTGAGGAACAGGGCGGTGTGCAGCGCGAACAATCTCAACTCCAGAAGCTTCAAACTTCAGGACGAGAGAGGCGATGGAGCGGACGGACGGCAAGCCAGCGGTCTGTCTTCGAACGAACAAAACGACAGCCGCGCCTGAACGACGTGCCTGCATGAGGAGGGAGCGACACTCACGCAGAGGAATATGCACATCGCCCAGGTCGCAGCCGACGAGGGAAAACAATTTTGAATTTAAAATCTCCTGCAGAATCCAAAGACGCTTTTGGCTGGTCGGAGCATTGACGAGAAACAACTTCTGCAAATCGACACCGCGATGAAAAGCTGCAGGCGGGTGTAGCTGAAAAGGTTCGCGATCATCGAGTGCACCATTGAGCCATGCAACGCGCGAGTTGCCGGCTGTCAATCGAGCCGCAGCTTCGAGCCACAACGTTGTTGCGCCAAGTCCTTCGCTCGCTTCAATCAGACTGATTTCTCCACAGGGAAATCCACCACTCGCGACAAAGGAGTCGAGCGCGCTCCAACCCGTACCAACACCTGCAGAACTTTTTATGTTCTCGGCGTCGATAAGCTTCACGCCGTGTTTCAGCTGAAGATCGGATTTTAATTGCGCTAGAGACAAAGGAACTCCTTGAAAGATCAGCTACGATCTTTTTAGTTTTCGAGGCGCACCTTCGTGCGACCCATTTTCAATATTTATTACGGCCCTAGTGGACGCGGCTTGCCTTTCAGCTCACCGATCTATCTTGGCGGCTTCGCTGCCGCCTTCGTGATCGACTACCAGAATCGCCGGATCAGTCCGACGACAATTCCGCGAATCTGAACTTCCCCTGGGTCATACCAGAATGAAGTCATTGTTGAATTCGCAGGTCTTAATTCAATTTTCTTCGCCGGCTTATTCTCTAGTTTCGATTTCACCTGAGTATCCGTTGATTTTTTATGCCAGTAGAAACGCTTCACTGTCGCTTCTTCAGTTCCCACATCGCTTGGTACGACGGCGACGACGATTTCTCCATTTTCAGCCTGGCTTTGACGTTGAACTAAAATAACGTCGCCTTCAAAAATTCCATCTTCAATCATCGACTGACCCTGAACCCGAAGCGCATACGTGCGATCTGGATTTTTCATGAGTGAAGCGGGGACGTCGATAAATTCGTCGTGATCAAAAGCTTCGAGCGGCGCTCCTGCTGCAACTCGACCTAACATTGGAATTTGGAAAAGCTCGCCCGTGGCTTTCTCGCCCAAACCGTTACCAGCGCCACGACCAGAACCGCCGGTTCGATCTGCGATTTCTTCTTGGTAGGCCGAGGCTGATTGAAGAAGCGATATTGCACGCTTCTGATTTCCTCCACCGAGCGAAATATATTCTTTGGCTTCGAGTTGCTTCAAATAACGTTGTGCTGAATTGAACGACGCAAAACCAAAGTGCTTGCAGATTTCTTGATATGTCGGCGCAAAACCGTTGTGACGTGCGTACATCTCTAAAAACTCGAGCACCGTTTTTTCTTTCGGTGTCAGCGGAGTTGTTAGGGAGCCAGCCGAGGAACCAGCCGGGGAGCCAGCATTATTCATTTCTATACCGTTATCCATCTTGTTATCCCGCATTTCCAACCCCCGTGTAAGTAACGTGTAAGTTAGGGGTAAATAATGTGAAGGTCAATCGACCATTATGCGAAACTGGACGAAGTTTTTTAGGACTGCGGCAAGTCCCCGATGTGACTTAGAATTTGCGGTTTAAAACGCCAGACTCGACCGGTGAGAAGCTTAGATTTTCCGACGGAATTCGTTGAGATTGCCCACGAAAACATCGTTGTCAGCAAACACCGGCGCACTGATGACATCAACGAACTCGTTGTGCAGCGGGTGATCAGCGAGATGAATCGATCTGCTGGTAAAAATCGTTGGCGGGAAGGTGCCCCAGTCGGTGAGTCGAGAGAAGATAATCGTATCGGCGGCGAGCGTTCGACCAAGCTCAACGAACGCGGGCATTTCGCGAAAATTATTTGCTTGAACGACAAAACTGACGAGCAACTTTCGAAAGGCCTTTTGCTTACGCAATTCAGCGATGAAACGAAGACGTTCAAGCAAGATCTCGAAACTCCCGCCGCGTCGATTCAGTGCGTAGGTTCCGCCATCCGCCGCATCAATCGCCACTTCAACCGTGTCGATCAATCCATGCGCTCGACTTATTTCTTTCCATCGTTCTGCCGTGAAGAGGAGGGCATTTGTATGCAGAACAACGCGCAGGTGGGGATGCAGTTCACGATCGATCGAAGTTAAAATTTTCCAGTAAAGACGACTCGCGAAGGGATCGCCGTTGCCACTGAGTTTCAGGCGCCTTATTCGAGGCAGCGCTCGAATAATTTCGTTCGCCATTTTTTCAGCTTGCTGAAACTGCGCCATACCTGGACGCCATACTGTCAGCTCGCGGCGACACGTGGGACACGAAAGATTGCATGTAAGATCGAACGCAGAATTAACTTCGGCCGGTCCAGTAGGAACTATGCCCTCGCTGATCTTTCGCGCGTGTTCACTCGTCGGGGCTTTGTAAGATTCAATTGGCGAATAACCGGGAAGCCTTGCTTCGGAGTCGAGAGCCTGCAGATGCGGACAGTTTTGTGAACTGCAATGACTGAAACTGCCGTCTCGAACCGATGCTCGGATGTCTCGAGCTTTTTCACTGTTCCAAATTTCGGTCAGAGTCTGAGTCCGAAGATTCCCGACCGGACCGCGGATCCAACCGGGACAGCATAAATGAATATCGCCGGTGGCGGAGATCTCGATTTTTTCGAAAGGAGCTCGACAAAAATGTGCTTTGCGACGTTCAGAGAGCATTGCTCATTTATGCACGAGTGCAAGTTGCCGCCAAGTCTCGATTTCAATCCCGTACCTCTTCATGAACCACTCGTTGACGAAAGAGGGTGCAAGTCCGTTCGCGCCATAAATGCAACGATGATAGACTTCGTCGTTGGGCACTTCAGGTTGTGTCTTGCAGAACCGTTCAATCCACGCATTGTTGAATTCGCCGCCGATGCGATCCATCAATTTTCGGTTGAGGGAAACAAGCCAGTCGGA
>JAYSST010000351.1:0-9502 GCA_043720435.1 Bdellovibrionales bacterium | reverse complement strand
TCGCTCCGGTCAATAATGGTGGCGGGCCACTGAGTTCGTAATCCCGACCCCAGCACCGAGCAGTGCCGTTATCAATAATCACGCAAGTGCGGCTAAGGCCAACCGCGACGTCAACAACGCGTCCGGGTTGATCAAGTCCGGACGGAACTTCGAGTGCAAGCGAACTCAGTTCTCCCCAGCAGGCGAGTCCGAACTGGTCGATCACGCAACCATGTCGAGAACTCATCACCAATTTTCTGGGTTGAACAACAGTAGTCGGGTACGTCGATTCTAGGTAAGGAGCTCCCCAACAAGTAAGTCCTTCATCCGACAATGCACACGCTTGATCAGCGCTGGTCGCAACGGCAGTGGGATTGCGCAACTCTTGCGGCGGCGCTTTCATGTCAGGATTATAACTCGAACATTGGACCGAATCGACATCGCCGCCGGCCGTCGACGGAACACCGACAACACAAATTGCTTCGTCATCCGGAGACGCCGAGAAATCTTTAACAGAACGATACGAAAAGTTGTCGATACGTCCACGGCAATCCACACCGGAAGAATTCCAAAAACATTTATTCCAACCACCGAAGCCAACTCGGATTCGATCCGTGTCCTTCAGCGTTTGTGATTCATAGTTCGTAAGTCGGCATTCAGCCTGTCCGTTATCAAGCCTCGCACACGGTTGGTAATTCGAACCAAAAAGTTCGATGACCGTTCGGCTGAAAACTACTGGATTTGCGGTTGGATTCCACCAGGTCCAGCAGTGCACTTTGCCGTCCACCTCAACGACGCAAGCTCCGCTCTCGGTCGTCCAAAGTTGTTTCACGTTTGGATTGGCAGTGGAGTACTCGGTCGGAATCTCGTGCCCGAGGCCCGACGGCAAGATCGCGCCGGTATCTGGATCTACGCAGACGACGCGAGAGTCGCGCGTCAGTGAACAGAGACCATCCGATTTCGGACTCCATGAATGCGCGGTCGCAATATCTGCGGGCAAACTTGCAACGCCCTTCGCGCTCCAGCATAGCGCTTCGGTTTTCGATCTTGCGCAAATCCATTGCGAGCGAACGGCGATTTCCGTAAGCCCTTTCAGTTTCATATCACTGGGCCAAGTCCATGAAGGTTGATCGGCTCGGCACTCGATTTTGGATTCGAGTAAATCCCCATCTCCCCAGCAAACCGTATCTTCATCAAGTCCGACCGCCGTGATTTTCTGATCCGGTTTGATGCGAAGGGTTCTTGATGGCAGCGAGTCCCATAGCGGCACGATACAATACAACTCTCCGGACGCCTGAATTTCACCGCACACGTTGTAAGATGAAAGTCGGACACTCTCGTGTCGAGCTATTTTAAGAAAATGACGAACGGCCTTTGCGACGGACTCGCCATCAACGACTTCGCTGCCGCCCCATTCCTTCCAGCATTTAACACCACTGCCATCAATGCCGCAGCTCATGAGCTGATTTGCGAAACCGTGTGTCAGGGCCCCAACCGAATCAGGTATGAAAGTCGTGTCGCCAGAGCCTTTGATGCAGGCGGTGTTTCCAGAAATGTCGACTCCACAAACTTCATCAAGCGCGATCGACTCAAGCTTCAAAAGCGTCGCGCCGACCGCCGATTCAACAGGAATCGAACAAATGAAGCTGAAGAGAAGCCAGAGCAGAATCCGCATCAGTGGCCAGACCTCGAGTTGCCTTGATTCTGCCCAAGCCCGAGCTGGCCTTTGTTGAGCAGTCCATCCTGTCGATAACCCCAGCACGTGACGCCCTCATCGGAAGAAGCGCAGTTGGTGTTGCCGCTAACGATGAGCGAAATCGGATTCGTGAGCGGAGGTACATCAGTTTGTAATTGTTCGTTGTTTCCCCAGCACAAAAGCTGGTTGTCTCGGGTGATTGCACACACGTGATTTGTTCCTACACCAAAATCGCGAACCGAATCGAGATCGCCGAGGCCTTGCGGAACCGCAAGTAAACGCGTGTCCAACCGTCCTCCCCAGCAAAGGAAACCGAATTCATCCGACGCACAACCAAAGTCATCGCCGAATGCGATCTTTTTTACGTTCGAAAGATTCGGCGGCGGTTCGCCCCCCAGGGCAGCGCCCCAACAGGTGGTACCTGGGCCGCCATAGGTGCACGCATATTTATAGCTTGCGGTTATGGCTGTATCGCCGTGACCCAAGACGGGTGCATTCGTCGCCAATATTTCGGCGCTGCCGTAACACTTTACTGCGCGAAATCCGGCACTGTTCTCATAGATAATGCAAGGCAGGCTTGAATCCTGAGCGTTCGTGTTTGCAACGACCTTTCGAACTTCCGAAAAATTAGTCTCGATCGGAGTCGTAGCACAGTGGAAGCGTGAATTATTCCATCGGCATCTTCCAGCGCTCTTTGCTTGAGAACCATCTTCTGGAAGGGGCGAATCCATGTGTGTTGTTCCGTAAAAACATTGAACTACGCCTGTAGCGTTGACGGTGCAGTTGGCGTCAGCGCTCACTGCGAAATCAACAGAGTCTTTTCCGATCTCCATCGGAGTCACCGAGTTGAGACTCCCACAGAGCAACGATTTTTCTCCGTTGGCACGTTTTTCGACCAATGCACAGGCGCTGTCCGCGTGTGCTTTGAATTTCAAAACGCGAAGCTCTGGCACCAACAATTCCGTTGGAGTTCGGTCCGTGAATTCATCTGCCTTCTCGCCCAGCCGAATGCATATCGGAGTTTGATCTTGGTCAACTCCACAAATAGAATCGTAACCTCGCTTAAAAAGTTTAACGGCGGTTTTCCAAGGTCCTTCGAGATGAAACAGCACGAGCTCTTCAGGCTTAGAACCACGCGTGCAGTCGAGACCATCGTCAGAAAGAACGCACATGGAATTCCAAGTCGTGCTGATACCTTTCGCGCCATTAAATTTTCGATCTGGAATCAGTGGGGCGTTTCCACTAGATGTGTTTCCTTGTGTGAATGGTGAGCACTTTACGGTGTCACCGTCGATAGCACAAAGCGCGTTGTCGCCCGCATCGAAATCACGAAGATCTTTATAGGGTCCAAAAATTTCCACTGGCGGAATTTGGCGAATGTATTTATCTTTCAGCCCGCTATCTTTGATCGTCTCGATCCAAGTACCCTGTTCAGGACGATGACAGTGGATCGTGAAGTCCGCGTGCGGAACGCAAATTTTGTCGTCGCCGAGCTGTGCCCGCTTTGCATCGCCGGCAGCAAGTAAAGTCTGAACTGGCTTTTCAAATTGTCCGCGACTGCTCCAGCATCGCGGTCCGCGCTCGTCGATGCCGCAAAGCTGTCCGGCGCCGAGAATAAACTGGCTTAGTTTCGAGACTGTGTCGTTGGCGAAAATTTCGTTTGAATTAGCTCCGAGGCATTGGCGCGATGTCGGCGTCGACGTGAGTGATCCGCAAACACTGGTCGCAGAAACAGCATCGAGCAACAGCGGCACTTTTGAAATCACCGCGAATTCCGGGTCGTCGGCTTGCGCTTGGCTGATTGCGATACTGCTGGCTGCAAAAAGCAACAGCGCAAAGGCGAAAGACTTCGACATGGAAACACTCCTGTGTGTTTTGAAATTGCTCTGAGCGTTAGACCATAGCTTCGAGAGAGAACAAAGAGTGATCTGAGCAGAGGGAAAATCCTCCTCGGCGGCAGGTATTGACACCATGCAGAAATGCGTCGACGTGTTAGGGTGAACCTTGTTCGGCCGGGCTCGCACACGAAGAACTTATGAAAAACGATGTAAAATTTGTTCCTTCAGAAACCAGGTTGGCTATCGCTGTGGCCAGCGACGTTGCAGCTGCCCTCGGCACGAAAGGTGGACTGTGTCCGACCGAAGCCGCTTCCAAAACCATTTTGCAGCAGTGGCACCATTCGGACCCGTGGTGTTCGCCGATCGTTTTCGCGGGTGGAACAGAGGTCTTCGACTTCACCAGCTCGTATGAGCCCGATCGCCTGTTGACCCAGCCCTATGGAATTGGCCGGTACGACGAAGACCGCCGCGGAATGTACGAAACTGAAATTTTTAAAACCGGCGAAACGGTGCGCACGATTCACATGGGAATCGACATCGGGGCCAGCGTAGGAACGCCCGTGTTCGCGCCGTGCGATGCTGAAGTTTGGGGTTGTGATTACTTGGCACAAGCCGGCGACTACGGCGGAACCGTACTTTTGAAAACCGTAAATCGCGACTCGCTAAATCTTTTCATGCTGTTCGGACATCTCTCGAAGACGAGCCTCAGAAACGTAAAGCTGGGCGAAAAGCTTTCGAAGGGCGGTCTCATCGGATGGTTGGGAGAAAAGTCTGAAAACGGGGGATGGAACCCGCACTTGCACTGGCAATTAAGTTGGCTTGAGCCATTGAAAGCCGATTTGCCCGGAGCGGTAAGCCGAGGTCATCGCGCGCAAGCAAAAATACTTTTCCCAGATCCGACGGCGCTACTGCGCGTAGCGCTTGGTGGCTGGCGCTGACACTGGAATGGGCTCGGTATTTCCACTGTCACGAGTGTCGCGCAAAATGTAACCAGCACCGTACACGGTTGCCAGCGTGTGGCTAAACCCGGCAAGTTTTTTTCGAAGATAAACCATGTGAGTGTCGATGGTACGATTGGAAACAATCGCGCTCTTCCACACACCCTCCAAAATCTGCTCGCGCGACATCACCCGGTCTTTGTGAGCGACAAAAAATCGCAGCAAATTAAATTCTAAAACAGAGAGTGGTAGCGTGCGATCTCCGACCATTGCCTCGAGGCGTGCCGAGTCGAGAACGAGGTTTCCGCAGCTCAGAATTGCAGGCTCGTCCGTTTGTTCTTCAAGTCTTCGTATTTTCGCGAGAACACGAGCGACGAGTTCTCGCGGTTTCACGTTTTTGACGACATAGTCGTCGGCGCCGTGCTCAAACGCTTGAGTCAGATTCTCAATGTCGTTGGCGCTTGTGTAGATTAAAATCGGAATGTGTTTTGTCTCGGGCCGTGCCCGCAAGACGCGGCAAATATCATGTCCGCTTTGATTCTCGAGTCCAAGATCAAGAATCACAAGATCGGGACGC
This sequence comes from Bdellovibrionales bacterium, assembly GCA_043720435.1. GTDB lineage: Bacteria > Bdellovibrionota > Bdellovibrionia > Bdellovibrionales > JAMPXM01. The sequence continues at coordinate 4,474 of JAYSST010000351.1, read as the reverse complement.
TCAGCTTCAGCCATTCGGAGGCCCGATGAGGCATCCACTGCCTTCAAGACTTGGAAGCGATATCCCAATAACTCCTCAACAAAGTCGAGAATGCACCGATCATCATCGATAACCAAAATTTTCTTAGATTTTGCCGTCGAGAGCTTAATATTCGTCATCTTGAAGCTCTAAGTATCTGTTCAATTTCGATGAGCATCAAGTTACATAAATGTTACGGTTTTATATAGGTCGATAGCTTAAGCGATTTAAGGATCCCACGACTCATTCTGACACAGACGCGGTATCGCGGAATCCGCACCGTTCGGGAGTTCTTTCACAATGAGTCGTTCAATCTACAAACCAAGGGCGACGACAGGCTGAGTAGCGGCGTCTTAACCGAGTTGGGGTTTACGGTCCCTTGGCCCCGGCTGTGCTTATTCGATGTTTATGAACCTCAGTTCCCCGACCATCTTCGACGAAAAGAATCCGATTTCTTGGCGCATGGCCGCGGTCTTCGCCCTTCTTGGAGCATTGCTCGGGCTTGGCGTATCGCTCGAGTTTTCTTTAATTAACGTTGGAATTTCATTAAGTGCTGGGATTATTTCCCTGTTGCTCTCATTCAAGATCCCGCGCGGTCTGCTGGTAATCTGGGTCAGCGTTTTTTTCGGAGTTTGGCTATCTCCGATGGCGAACCTGTCTTCAGAAAACCTTAGGCTCGTCTTCGGTGTCGCAATTATTACCGCGAGTCTCGTGTATCAAGGCGAACTCGTGGTCTATTTCGTGGGACTGATTTTAGCTTCAGGTCTTTTGCTGCTGGGCCTCAGTTCCGACTTGCAAAGTCGCGGAGTCAAATCGGTTATTCTGGATGATTCATTTCAGTTTCTTCAATTGAGTGTGGCGCTCGGAATTGCGCTGCTGTTCATTCGAATCTCTGCAGCACGGACTAAATCGCTGCACTGGACTCTGCAGAATGCTTCAGCTGAACTCGAAAAAACCCGTACGCGATTGGGTGCCGCAAACGAGACGGTTCACCTCACGCGTGAAAATTTTCTTGGACGTGCGGCAACTCAAGGCGAGGTGAGTCTCTCGGATACGATTTCTGTCTCGCCACTTGAAAATTTGAATTCTTATGCTGCTTCCTTCGATGACGTCATTGCGCAGTTGAGAAAGTCTTTTGCCGAGTTTCAAGCTCACGGACGACGGGACGGTTCGGTCAGCGGTCCCGTTCGATTCGTCTTCTTTGCTCCTGCAGCAGGCTATGACGAGAAATCCGTGATTGCTGTCGATCTCAACGGGTTGGTTCAAGGGGTCAATGCGTGTTTGCAACTCGCTCTTGAATCACTACCAGAAATTGGATCTCGAAAACGCGAAGGGGTGATTCGACTTTCCCTTCGTTACGGGTTGCGCGTGATAGAGATTTCGGTTGAAGACAACGGGCGCGGAATGATCGCAAGAAATCCCGAGGCCGAGCTGAAGCTAAACTTGCTCAAGGATATGACCAACATATGGGGCGGTACGTTCGATCGTCTCGCGCGGCTTGGTGTTGGCAGTCGTACTTCGCTGGAACTGCGAATTGTTCGGGAAAGAAGCCGCGCTTACCGCGCGACACTTAAACACCGCGTGCCGGAATTTTCCCAATCTGCAACCGTGCCGCGCGGCTGAGTCGATCGTCTATTGCTTCCCATAGATCACCGAGTCCAAACGAATCCCGTTGAATAAAGAGCGCATCCGAACCGGGATGTTCATCGCCATCGCGCAGCTGCGAGTAAAGCATTCGAGCTGCGATCCGTGGATCTGGATCAAGCGATAATTCGCGAATTCGCGAATTGTGAAACGTAATGCCTTCCACCGTGTATTCCGGGCTTGCCCCGAAGGGTTCAGACCAGGAGACGATGAGTGGCTTGACGGTCTCGTAATGATGCTCAGTGTGACCCGGGCTCGCTGCGTTGGCCGGCGACTCTGTTACGGTCACGTTCGTGAACTGCGAAGAATTTCGAAAATGCTCGAGCAGCGCTTCCCGAGTAACTCCCCCTGGGCGGAGTATAATTATTTGATCATGTTTCACAAGGCAGACCGTCGACTCGACGCCAACATCACACGCGCCGCCATCCAGCAGCAAGATTTCTCCACTATCGATTGCTTCCTTGAATTCATTTTTGACGTGCACGGCAGTCGTCGGAGAAGTTCGTCCGAAACGATTTGCACTTGGGGCGGCGAGAGGATGATCGGCGGCTTTGATCAGCTCGAGCGCAATGGGATGATTCGGCATGCGCAAACCAATGGTTTCAAGACCAGAACTGATCATCGGGTTCACCGACGGTTTTTTCTTCACGACGAGTGTCAATGGACCGGGCCAAAAAGCAGTCGCGAGCGACTGCGCGACGGGCGGCCATTCGCTAACGAGATCCGAAACTTGTTTCATGTTAGAAACGTGCACAATAAGTGGATCAAAATGAGGTCGCGCTTTCAGCGTAAAGATCGCTGCGATTCCCGCTGCCGAATCGACTCGCGCAGCCAGCCCATAGACAGTTTCAGTCGGCATCGCAACGCACTTGCCTTCTTTCAGGTGCTTAGCGGCGTCCTGAATCGTTGTTGCGAAGGGCATGGGCACTGGGATTGGCATCGGCGGAGTCTAAACTCAAAGAACTTAAACTGACAAGGTTAACGCTAAAGTCCCGCCTGACAACGGCGAACGCCCCGTGGTTAAATTCTATGATGGGGAAGGGTCGACTAAAATCCACCGAGACAAACCACGACTTGGTGGACGTGGCTGTTTTTCCGCTCACACGGATCACTCTGTTTCCGCAGATGACAAAGCCGCTGAATATCTTCGAACCTCGATATATCAAGATGATAGAGGATGCGTTGAAGAGCGACATGCTTGTCGCACTCGTCTTCGCCGAACCAACATCGCAAAAAGTACAGGAAGTTGGAGTCAAAGGTCGGCTGCGCGCTATCGCTGGAGTCGGCCGCCCAGCTATCCTGGAACGTCGTGACGACGGTTCGATGATGATATTGCTCGAAGCAGTCGGCAAAGTTCGCTTGGAAAATGTCGTCGAAGAAGCAGAGCCATATATAAAAGCGACGGCGCGTTGGATCCACGAGAAGCGCGAGCTTTCGAACGAAAATATTTTTATTTTACATCGGCTAATGAAAGATTTCGGACGCTGGATGAACGCACACGTTCAGGATGAAGACGCGCGGGCGTCATTCATGGCAAAATTGACGTCCGCCGAACATCGTATCAACGCGATATGCTCATTGATGGTTTTAGATTCGGACATGCAGCAGACACTTCTCGAAGTCGACTCGATTGATGAACGTTGCGCCCAGCTTGCGATGTCGATTGAGACCGAGGGAACTACGCAATAGGTTATTTCGGACAGCGGTAGGTCGCCGGGTTCGTGTAGCGAGGGGTGGTGAGGAGTGGGTGGCGAGGGTATTGGTGAAGAGTAGGTGGCGATGAGTCGGAACTGGCTTCGGACGCGGGTCTGGATGATTGGTGTTTTTTCGAAGTTTCCGGTTTTGCGCTTTGAGATTTTGCATATTCATTTTCATTGAAGTCTGTTTTGTCTTCGATCGACGTTCAGCGGTGGGTGGTGTTTTAACATTTCGTTGGTGTTGCACTATGGCAGACGGTGCAGATTTTGATTTTTTTTATTGACGTGGTTTGGTGCCGGTTTTGATCGCCGGTTGTTGTTTCAATTGACGATGTTTCAATGTAGTTCGTGCGGCGCATATCGACTCATGATCGAGTTGTGCACGCAATTTCGTGACCGGACTCGAATTAAAAATCACAACAGCCTACGCGGTAGCTATGCGCCGAGAAATCACGTTTTAAAACATGCTGTATTGTCCTCCCTGCCAAGGAGGATTTTATGAAGCTTGAATTACTTTCCGATGCCGAACTTCTTTTAGGTGTACGCGGTTTGCGTGGTGACGAACGAAAGCTTGATCGGCAGATCGTCGAGTACGTTGGTGAAATTGAGTCGCGCAGACTCTATGCAGAGATCGGATACCCTTCCGTTATTGAGTGGCTCATTAAAGATCTTGGGTATAGTGAATCGTCGGCTTATCGCCGGGCGATGGCGGCGCGCGCAATCCGTGCGGTGCCGCATGCCGCCGCGAAGATTGAAGCGGGAAGTTTGAATCTTGTCGCGCTTGCGAAAGTTCAATCTGCGATTCGCAGTGAGGAAAAACGGACCGGCGAGCGCGTGTCGATCGAGATACGCTCTCAGATGATTGCCGAAACGGAAAACAAGACTTTGCGCGAGACCGAGCGAATTGTCGCATCGCGGTTTCCAGAAGCGGTAAAAGTCGCAGCGGCTCAAATTTCGCTTACCGACGAACAATTGAAGGAGCTTGAGCGCGTGCGGGAGTTGAAATCTCATTCTAACTTCGGGGCTTCGCTTGGGGAAATCGTGGCGGCACTTGCAAAGGACTATCTTGATCGTCACGATCCGCTTCGTCGCGAAGTGAAGCCGCGAACGTCGTC
>JAYSST010000350.1:0-1512 GCA_043720435.1 Bdellovibrionales bacterium | reverse complement strand
TCGACCGTCGATCTCGCGACTGAATTCGTAAATCTGATTCAAAACCAACGAGGGTTCCAAGCGAACGCGAAGACAATCACCACAACTGACGAACTTCTGAACGAAGTGATTCAGTTGAAGCGATAAGTCTATTGGTGAGGCTAAGCTGGGGCCTGTCCCAGTTTGGCTGCTTCGCGCACGTCTGCGCGAGGATTAATACGACGTCGCTATTAATTATTAAAACACTGAAGAGCGCGGTTGTCGAAGCACGACGATTGCGCGCCTCGGTTGCGGAGTCCGCGCCTAGTCAGCGCCGGTGAGAGATTTTCTCGCGCTTGGGTGACTCCGCACCCTCCTCAAGGCCTTCGCCGGTTCAAAATGAACCGTCACAGTCGCCAGCTCTCGTTGGCGAAAATATGTCTTGTTTCAAAGTTAACCGCTGCTAGAATTATTTTATCGCTTCGGGAGACTTCAGAAATATGAGCTGGAAGCTAAACGGCGTTTCTGAGTTTGAATCGCTCGACTCTAAAACGGTGGATCAGCTTCAGAAATACCTCAAAATTCGCAAGGGCGACGGTCAAATTAATTTCGCTAAATATTGCCAAGCTGATGCGCAATTCACACTTTTTCTAATGGCTAGCGATGGACAACCCCGCTATCTTTTAGGGACTCGGCGTTGGGATATGATGCCGTACTTTTCAATGTTCGATTTCCGTTCACTATCACCTTCGTCAATTGTCGGTGACCGAAAGTTATTAAACGTTCTTTTCGAGGAAACCTTCAAACGCATGCACGCTGATTCACGATTCACATTTTTCTATGCGACTCGGGCGCGCTCGCTTCCTTCGAAAGCGCTAGAAATGAAGGGTGCGCTTGCCCCTTTGCGTGGTTTGCCGGTCTTTGATCGGTATGATCTTACGATTGATGCCATCGTTCCTCGCGGCGTCGTACCGGAATTTGATTATCAGAAAAGTCTTTTGAGTCTTGAATCGCGCGTTTCGGATTACTGGATAAAGAGAGGAACGCTCAAGATGAAATATCTTGCTGAGTTTCTATCGGCTGCAGAAGGTCGGTAAGAATGAGTTCGTTGCTTCATACAGATAAAGATCCTCAATTCACCGATTACCTCTACGCGCCGAATACCCCTTGGTCGAAACCGGTTCCAAAATGGCTAAAATTGCCGTCCGCATATTCATTTGACCTCGAAGAAGCGAGGAGAGAATTTGAGGTGGTCCGCGATTCGTTCCCGCTAAAGCCGTTTGAAGTTTTATCTGACTCGGGAAAGTCCCGCCCACGTCGCAGCTATCGTGGGTTGGGATTGACCTCACGAGCCGCTGCGAAAGACCCGCTATATGACTCGCTCTCGCTGTATGGCGCGGACGACAAGAAACTTTCAATCTATGATACTTTCAAATTGGTGTCGGACCGTGTTCCTTCCGAGTCTAGAAAGATTGAAGTTCTCGATGAAACTGGTTTTGATCAATTAACCGAAGCTTGTCGTCCCTACTTCCAAGAACTTTTGACGAAATTCAA
>JAYSST010000349.1:0-9531 GCA_043720435.1 Bdellovibrionales bacterium | reverse complement strand
GTGCGGGTCTTGTGAATGCTCCGCTTCGCGATCGATTTGGTATCGTTGAACGGCTGCAGTTTTACTCAAAACAAGATCTCGTAGAAATTCTGACGCGTTCAGCACGGATTCTTTCGATTGAAATCACGGCAGACGGAGCCATGGAAGTTGCACGTCGTTCAAGAGGAACTCCGCGTATCGCGAATCGACTTTTGAAACGCGTCCGAGATTTTGCGGAAGTTCGCGGCAAAGGAATTATCGATATCGAGAATGCCAACGCCGCGCTTAACATGCTCGAAGTCGACGAACTCGGACTCGACGATATGGACCGTCGGATCTTGAATCTCATAGGCGATAAATTCGCCGGTGGACCTGTCGGTATCGAAACTTTGTCGGCGGCACTGTCTGAAGAGAAGGACACGCTCGAAGAAGTGTACGAGCCGTTTTTGATTCAAGAAGGTTTAGTTGTGAAAACTCCGCGCGGCCGAATGATCACCGACGCCGCTCGCGCACATTTGGCGAGTAGCTAACGCAGACTTTCCGGCACCCGCGAATGACGTCTGTAACAAACTCGGAACACATCGTTTCAAAATGCGGACTCACAGGTTTGACGATCGTAGAGACGCGAGAGCAGAACGAGATTAAGCGCTGAAAGAAGCGTAAACCTCTTCTGGAGATTGTCGATGAAAACATTTTTAACTGCACTCCTCGCAAGTTTCTTTTTGTTCCTCTCGTTCGCGTCCGCTGAAGGCGATTTCGATTCGATGGAAGGGCGCACACAGTTGGATGTATCCGGGAGCGCGGGTTATAGCACCTACAGCGGATTGAGTTGGTCAGCCTCGGCGGGTGGGTTTCACTATCTGACTCCGCACTTCGGAGTCGGCGCGGTTGCAGATGTGTCGCGATGGGGAAACGCGACAGATGGGACATATTATTCAGCGGGTCCGGCAGCGGAATACTTTATTCCCGTCGGACAAAAAAGCCACGTCTTCGGTCAGGGAATCGCGACTGTTTCGGGTTACGAGAAATCAAACTCGTTTTTTGGTCTGACAGCGCGACTTGGATATCGTTACTTCGTGAGTGAGGAAATCGCGCTCTCGGTAAAATTGTCGCAAGGCTGGTCGCGCGCTAACGTGGAATCAGGCCGCACGACGGCGAACGACCCCTCGCTGATGTTTGGATTCTCAATCTTTTTTTGATTTTCAGAACGGGTCGAACATCTGAAATTCGTCGTCTTTGAACGAATAACCTACATTAAAATTCTGCGGTTCTACGCTTCGGCTACCCTTCATCCGTAACTTTTGACGTGTCCATGCTGACAATATTTCGGCAACTTGTGGCGGTGTGATTCCGAGTGCAGCCGAATGTGTTTCAATTTCTTCAATAGGTACGACAGCCAAGTGTTCGAGCAACATTGTTTTTCGTTGGATGTCTGTGCTCAGGATTTTCGGAGTGCGCATCGAAGTCTCGGCGCGCATCGCTCGATGGTTATCAACAAACTTTCTATCAGTATAAAAGACTTTGGCGGCCCTGATGCCATTCGGAGTATCGACGAGATACACACTGCCGGCCATCCCTTGGCCAAGTCTCGCAAGAATCTCGAAGTCGTGTGTACCGATCGTCACTTTTTCGCCGACCTTGAGCATCGGGTTCTGTTCGAAGTTTATTGTGGTAATCACACGCGATTCCTCCCACGCGGGAGAATTTCGTATTTGAATCCACTTCGCCAACTGCGGATCGAGTGTTGAAAGGCGAGGATCCAGAGGCGGTAAATCAGTGGATGCACCGATACGAGCGAATTCGACCGCCCGATCAACTCTTCCGAAGTTCGTGATGCAATCGAGTTTCGGTGTTGGTTGAAAGCTCTTTAAATCGCCGTGCGCAGGAAATGCGAACAGCATTCCTGCTATCAACAGGGCGTAGAAGAAACGGTCTGCTACTTTCAACATGACTCACTTTAGATCGGCTTTTACGCTGGTTTTCGCGATGTACAAGTGACTAGACTAGCCTCAGGTCCGAAGCGAAACCCGTCTGCGAATTGCAGGCTCGGGCCGCAACGTCAATGTGCCGTACGGTCTAATCGTCGGCTCGTTGGCGAGCCGCGCGAGATCAAATCGGCGATAGATTCCCGCTAAAAGAACCTGTGCTTCCATCAGAGCAAACTGATTTCCAATACAAGTGTGTGGACCTGCCGCAAACGGCAGATAGGCATAACGATCAATTTCCTTGCGACGCTCGGGGCTGAATCTTTCAGGATCAAACTTGAGCGGATCTTTAAAGTTCGCCGGGTTTCGATGGAGCAAGAAAGTATTGACGGATATAATCGCATTCTTCGGAAGGTGGACACCATCGATCGTTGTATCTTTCGCGACAGTGCGCGGGATCGCCCAGATCGGTGGGAACAGGCGAATGGCCTCTTCAAAAACCATCCGCGTGTAAACGAGTTCGCGCAACTGTTCGAGTTTTATTTTTTCAGTGCCGCGACCCAGGACGCGGTCGACTTCTTCGCGCAGTTTAGTTTCAACCTCGGGATGATCAGCGAGCAGGTGAAGCGTCCAAGCGAGACCATTTGCCGTAGTCTCGTGACCGGCCAAAAACATTGTCATGACTTCGTCACGAAGATCTTGGTTCGAGAGGCCCGTCTTTGGTGAATTTCCCGGTGCTGCAGGATCGTCTTCGTGCACGGCGGCCATCAGCATTCCGAGCAAGTCTTTATGTGACTGAGGTGTTCTTCGACGCCGCTCGATGATCTCAAAAATGATCGAGTTGAGTGATCCGATTTTTCGATTGTATTCGCGATTTAGTTTCGTCGGAATCGTGTTGGCAAAGGGAAGTGCCTGCAAGCGAAAGAAAAGTCGGGGAAGAACGAAAGAAACCGCTTCGCTGATGGGCTGCGCGTACTTCCCAGTATCGAATCCGAACAAAGCATCGGAAACTATTTTAAGCGTCACCTTCATCAGGTCGTCAGAAATGTCTCGTTCACTAGGACTTTTCGCAGCCGATTCTTCCCAATTGCGAAGCATTGAATCGGCTCCATTCACCATCGCTTCGAAAAGCGCATTCAGGCTTTGCTGATGAAACGCGGGCTGAATGAGTTTTCGGCGTTTCCTCCAAGGAGCACCTTCGCTTGTCAAAAGGCCGTGTCCCAGGAGTTCGCTCAATTTGTCGAAGACGCGCTTTCGAATAAATTCATCGGGGCGATCATGAAGTATTTCTTTCGCGAGCGAGGCGCGAGAGGTGATGAAAAGTGGAATATGCAAAAGACGAAGTGCATAGAAATCGCCGTGTTCTTGGAAGGCCTTAGAGAAAAAGGCCACAGCGTCGGCATTTCGCTCGCGTAAACTTCCGTAAAACCAGTGCCCCTTGGGACCGGTGATGCCCTTAGAATTTTCCATTGAACTAGTGCTTACCGGACTCCGGCACACGAGTAAGCAGTTTTCGAGAAAAACGCTTCGTCATTTTGCGTCGCTTCGCAGTCTTTGAAATAAAAGCGAAAGTCGTTGGCAGGTCGAACTTGTTGAGGTTTTCCGACATTAAATGTATCGATGATTCCGTAGGCAGCTGGGTGGGCGCGCGCGTTTCTACCTGCGTTTTCGGGCACGGTTGAGAGGCGCATGTCGGATTTAGTTGCGCAACCGATCAGCAACGTCGAGTCGGTCAGAAGCGAAAATGTGACCAAAACGGAGGAGATATACGGTCGAGCGAACCCCATATCTCTATGATCGAAACACTGAAGCTTCTTTGCAACGCCCCCTCGACCTTTAAGCAACACAGTCGCCGCCACCTCGATTAAAATGCTCCGGCTTCGCCTGCGCGGCGCTCGCAGGTTTGCTCGCGGTCGGGCACCCTCCACAGGAGGGCCCGCCCTCCTGTGCGGCTTGCCGTTAGGCCCTAGGGCAAGTAAAGCTAAGCTGATCTTTAAGGAGTTCTGAGCCACGTGTATTTGCAACGTACGATCCGAAAGCGTGTCACCGTCGATGGAATTGGCCTTCATACTGGCCAGCCAACATCGCTATCTTTTCGTCCGGCTCCACCAGATTCTGGCATCCACGTTGTACGCACCGACTTGCCGGGATCACCGTCGATTCCGGTACGCAGCGAAAATGTTCAGGCAACATCGTTAGCCACGACGCTTGGCGGGAAGGCATTTTCTGTTTCGACCGTCGAACATTGCTTGTCAGCGTTAGCCGCTTACAGAATCGACAATCTTTTCATCGAGCTGAACGGACCTGAAATTCCGATCGGTGATGGATCAGCCCGCGTTTTTATGGAGGCGTTACTATCAGTGGGTTTCGCCGAACAAGAAGAGCCGCGACGTTACTTGTATGTCACCGAGCCAGTGTTCTTCGGGGAAGGAGACAAACATGCTTACGTTGTTCCTTATTCAGGACTTCGTGTGACGTGCACCATCGATTTTCCGCATCGCTCAATTGGTCGCAGCCGAATGGACCTTGATATCAACGAAACAAGCTTCAACCGAGAGATCGCACCGGCGAGAACGTTCGGCTTCCTAAAAGATGTCGAAGCGATGCGCGCGCGCGGCCTTGCTCTCGGCGGAAGTTTAGAAAATGCAGTCGTACTCACAGAAGACGGGATCATGAATCCGGAAGGACTCAGATTCGAAGACGAATTTGTCCGCCATAAAGTTTTAGATGCGCTTGGCGATCTCGTCACCCTTGGGCGTCCAATGTTAGGGCATCTCGTTCTTTTCAAGGCAGGTCACGATGTCATGAGCAAGCTCGTCAAAAAGATATTGGCATCGCCAGATCGAACTAAATCGATTGAACTCGGCGGCGACTGGGCGACACCCGTCGCGTCAACGATGGCCGGCTTCTCGCGCGGTTAGCTGGGAGCTTGAATAGCTTGCCTAGGCGCCTATGTTCGGGTTTACTCCGCTCGAATTTGAGAGTGATCGCACTATGGGGAGAAGACATGGCAAAGCGCATCGTCATTGGGGTTCCAAAAGAAATTAAGATCTCGGAAAATCGCGTGGGTCTTACCGAAGCGGGAGTTAAACAACTCGTGCTCGAAGGTCACACAGTACTCGTTCAAAAAGATGCAGGATTAGGTTCACGCATCACGAACGAAGATTACGAGCGCGCTGGGGCGAAAATCGCAGACTCTGCGAAAGATGTTTACGGTAAAGCCGACATGATCATGAAAGTGAAAGAGCCGCTTCCAGACGAATATGAGCTTCTTCGCGAAAACCAAATTCTTTACACGTATCTTCACTTGGCAGCCGAGGCAAAACTCACCAAGGTTCTGGTCGACCGTCGCGTAAAAGCGATCGCCTACGAAACAATTCAGGCTGAAGACGGTTCGCTTCCGTTATTAACACCAATGTCAGAAGTCGCGGGCCGCATGGCTTCACAAATCGGCGCTTACTACCTGCAAAAAGATCACGGCGGAAAAGGTATTCTGCTTGGCGGAGTCACCGGCGTTGATCGCGGTAAAGTTACGATTATCGGTGGCGGTGTTGTCGGTATCAATGCTGCAAAAATGGCTGTGGGGCTCGGCGCGGAAGTTACGATCCTGGATGTGAATCACAAACGTCTTGAATACCTCGATGACGTTTTCCAAGGTCGCATCACGACTCTGCATTCGAACACTGTGAACATCGAAAGAAGCGTTGTAGAATCCGACCTCGTTGTTGGCGGTGTTTTGGTAACAGGATGGAAAGCTCCGGTTCTCGTTACTAAGTCGATGATCGAACGCATGTCGCCAGGTTCTGTCGTTGTTGACGTTGCCGTCGATCAGGGCGGTTGTATCGAGACATGCCGTCCAACCTCGCACCAGAATCCAACGTACGAAGTTGCTGGCGTCATTCATTACTGCGTACCGAACATGCCGGGCGTCGTTGCTCGCACGTCGACTTACGCACTGACGAATGCGACTTTCAAATACGGTTCGATGCTCGCAGCACTCGGTGTTGAAGACGCGATCGCGAAAGATAAAGCGCTGTTCGCAGGTCTTAACGTTTACAACGGTTCGGTTTGCTACGAGCCCGTCGCAAAATCGCTCGGTATGGAATATAAGCCTTACCGCGTTTAGTTTTACTGTGAGCCTGCGTGAAAAGCGCGGGCTTTTCACGCAGGCGAATATTCTGGGCCGAGGTAGGCGCCGTTCAAATTCGAACTCGCCTGAGTTTCTGCCGAAGTGACGTGTCGACACACTCAACGTTTCTTGCCTTAATTACAGAACGGTAAATGCTGCTATGCTTTTCAGCAATTCCGGCTGAAAAGCTTTAGTCATGAGACTACTTTTAATCGCACTCTTGATGGCTTTTCCCGTTTGCGGATTCGCAGCAACTTCGACAACAACGGTCGATGAGGTTAGCACGCGCATGCCAAGCGCATTTCGACTTGGTTTACTGGGATCCTACGTAGCGACTGGTCTACGAAGTGGTTATGAAAACACGGTAGGCACTGACAAGGCTGCCGGCTCTTTGTCACTGATGGCCGGGATTGGAAGTGGATTGCTTTCGCTCGAAGCAGGTGTCGGCGTTCTTAAGATCGCCGACGTCGCGGTACTAGCACAGCACCGGTACCTAGTAAGTTCGCAGTATTATGCGTTTCCAGTGTGGGCGAAGTTTAATTACATCGAAAGTTCGCTCGCTTCGTTTTTTGTAAAAGCTGGCGTGATGCCCGTGACACTCTTCACTAAGGAATCCGCAATCGGCGGAATCGAAACCGATACCAACAGTCTGCTAGCAATAGTCGGAATCGGCGGAACCGCAGCGCTCACCGGTTCTTTGGCGTTCGTTCTAGATATTACGGGATTTCAAAATCTTGGTGGGCCCGGAAATCTTGGAACCGAGAATCGCGGAATTCCGAAGACCTTTGTGACTCTGGGAGCAGGACTTTCGCTCGATCTGTAGATAAGGAGATTTTGTTCAAGCTCGTCCGCAGCGCGGGGTCGCCACTTCACAAAGGACTTCGAAACGGCCGCATCGTGTTTGGCCCAAGAATTTTTTCGGCCATCAGTATGTTATGAACCCTACACAATAGCCTTAGATTCTCGACATCATTTTTCCCCCCGAGCACGACCGGCAGAATGTGATCCGTCTGAGTTTGAGACCTCGATCCAGTTAGAATGGGATTTTAGTTCACGTACACGCTCAAGCTCCAATAATTGCTCGTCAGTAAGCGTAATCTGAACTCCTCCAACTTTCACCGCTTCTGGAAAATGTTTAGCCACGATCCGCTCGGTCTCGCGCATAGTTTTATTTTCAGTTTCCGCGATCGTCTCGGTGCGTATCGCGATTGACACGCGCTCGCCGGATCGTTTTTCTTCACTGCGAATCGCCGATTGAAACTTCGCTAGCTGCCGCCATTCAATGACGGAAGGATAACCTATTTCAGCATACAGCCTGCGAGATTCAATTTCGCCAACGTATTCGACGATCTGACGATCGAGTTTTCGTTCGTCACCACGCACGGTCCGCACTAAAACATCGTCGCGTGAAACAGATAACGCCGATCAAAAACGACGCGAACCCGCGTCAATCGAAAAAATTAGATTCTGCGCTGTACGCCAGATCGCATTGAAAGAATAATTGAATGCCCCCGTCGAAAGTCGAAAGTCGAAAGAAGATGATACCCGCTTCATGCGAAGTGATTTCGCAAAATCCCAAAAACGCCAAACCGGAACTTCAAAGGGACGCCAGTCATTCGGACCACCGCTCGAAGCGAGGACTTCTCCTTGCGACCACTTCCCTATAACTTAGAGCCGGGTGAAAGCTGGACAAGGGTTTAAGTGCCATTTAGCGCGATCGGCTCGAGGTTTAATGCCGTATCAGAGGTCAACTCCCAGCTGGAAAAAAACGACCGTCAAATTGGGTTGGCCGGGGGGGATTGCAGTTCACCGAGGTTTCGAGATCGAAACACTCTAGGATTGGAAGTCACATGAAACATGTTGTCGCAGCACTTGCGGTTAGTCTCTTTGCCGGCTCAGCGTTCGCAGCGGGCGAACAAGTTAAAGTCGTTACTTTGAATGCCTACTCAGACGTTTTTTCCGTCCACTTTAAAGAAGCTGGATTAGGTGCTCCACAATTCTTTAATGCGAAAATTTGCGCTGACATTCCTCAAAGCGTACAGTCGGCGATTTTAGTGATCCTCGCAGATGCTAGAAAACCGAAGGAAACCTTAGCTGTGAGCACTAAGGGACGAGGCGACGATCGTTGCGTCAACGCTGCCTTTCAGCAGACGATGAAAATGTTAGAGACTTCTGTGAACAACAATCGCCAACAGAAAACCGGCCGCTACCAAGAGTGCCGGTAAAAGCTGTGAACTGGCGACACTTTCGCGCCGCCCTTCGCGCCGCGTGCGCATGAGCAATGCAGCGATTGCCGCTGCAATTCCGGTTAATAGGCCGGCGGTAGACTCCATTCCGAAAAGCAGCGGTTTTTGACCATCAATTTGCGCTGAAGCCGCTGGTAAAACACCAGCCAGAAGTGAAATGGCGATCGAGACTTTCTCCCAGATAAAATCAAAAACAAAGCCGAGTCCGACAGGATCATTTGCGGACACGAGCGGCGGAAGAACTCCGCTTAACCACGCCAGCATCGCCAGCGGAATCAGAGTTGCGCCCATAAGCGGCGCCAGCACGACGTTTACCATCGTCGAAAACGGATGCGGAACGCCCATCGTGAAGAGCAGTGGCAACAGCACCCACCACACCGCGATTTGAAGTGCAATGGCAGCAAGCCATCGATGCCGGTATAACGAACGCGCAGTTTGTTCGACGGTGACGGATGCGAAAAAGGCGAGCGCGAGCGAGAGCAAATCGTAGATCGAACTACTGAATGGCAACGATATCCACGTGCTGACCAACGCGGTTTCTTGGGGCCGCCATCCGCGTCGTTCGAGTGGACGCCTGGCATACCATTCGATCAAAGCTCGAAGTACGGGCGGTTGAAGACGATTAGCCAGGCAAAACAAAACTAGTATGCAGCCGATGACTAGAAAGGAAGCGCGGCGCGCGATCGCGTTGTGCGAATTGCTTCGCGTGAACAGATTCACGACCAGCGTCAGCAGCGCTGCTAAAATTGAAAGATGTCCGCCGGAAACGACGAGGATATGGATGAGTCCGAGGCTTCTCCACGCCGCGATTACGTGTGAAGTTTGATCGACGGAATCAAGTCGCGACTTATGTAAGGTGCTTCCACAAACGAGCGATTGAATTTCACTTTTGTAATGTGAATTCGGAGTATTTCTAAGGCACGCTTCAAAAAGAGGTCGGGTGAATTCTGCTCGCCACCTGGGCAGAGAAGAATACGCGACGATTGTCAAAATCGTGCAGAACACAGCGAACCGAATCATTTCATGCAGTTATAGCAAAGACTGGGTCGCGGTCAGTCGTGATCTACGTCTGTCATTTCATGACAGATTGCCGAGAACCGGATTTAAGGACTAAAACAGAAACTGCGCACAATCTGTGATTTCGGAAGATTCGTAAGTCGAAACAACAGCTTATGGCATGTATAAATAGCTAGCAATCACTTGAAAGCCTTATCCAGTCACGGGTCTAAGGTCCAAGGTCATGAGTCATCCA
>JAYSST010000348.1:0-3644 GCA_043720435.1 Bdellovibrionales bacterium | reverse complement strand
CAAAGATGAAAAGGGCTTTAGCCATCGGCTCTTAAGTAATAGAAGAACCTTCAATTCGAAAGCTTGAAAAGGCGCTGTGCATTGTCTTCAGGAGTGTGATAGCACACTGTTTCTAAGAAATTTTACCTAGGATGAAAATGAAAAGCGCGTTCCTCGTTTTGATTTTTTCAATTGCGTTCACCTCATCGTTCGCTAACGCCCAAGTCATTCGCATCGAAGTCGGCGATAAGACTGGTTCGTCAAAAGACGAGCTCGAGCGCCGAGTTTGGGATCTCGAACGCGCGGTACGCCAACTTCAAAACCGCATCTACGATCTCGAAGCCGAGAAGAGCCGACCAACAGGGAAGAGAACAACCTGCTCGCTCGAATCATTCGGCAAAGTCTTTAATGCCACGGAAGATACCGAGATGCTGGCGAAGTCCATCGTCATGAAGAAATGCGCCGACGCGACGAATGCGATGCACTGTGATAAGAGCAAAGTTGAGTGCGGCAACTAGCTGCTCCACAGGAAACCCTCAAACGCGACCAGTCATAGCTTCTCATCCGCAGATGGGGCCATGTACACGAACAGCAAATGGGGGTTTCAAATATGATTAAGTTACTTTTGTCCTTAGTAGTCGTCATGTTTGCTGGAATCGCGACTGCAGATGCAAAGTGCGAATCTCGAGCACTGAACGAAGTTTTCAAGATCTATAAGAATGAATGCGGCGGCGTAGGCACTTTTAGAGATTCATGCGAATTGCTGAATTCAACCCAAGTTGACGGCCAACTAAAATTGACAGCAATGTGCAGCTTTTCGGGCGAGCCTGATTACTCGGACTATGCCGAAGTCGAGTTCACGTTTGCGCCGCGTGGGTGCAAAGTCGCCAACCAAGACGTCAAAGAGTGCTACACCAACTAACGTCAGTAAGTGATGGCGAAACCAAGCGTAAGCACGCTTTTCGTTTGGTCGCCGCTTTTGATTGAGTCGATACCCAACAGAAAATCCCAGTTGATATTCATACTGCTGGGATAAAATCGCGAACCGAAAGATATATGCGATAGCGATGTACTCGCCGACGAGTTGTCGTTCGTAACGAAGGTTCCGATACGAGCTCCAACAAGCCACTCGTTATTCCACTCACTCCAGCCGCGGTAATTTCCTTCACCGCCGATTGTCATTCGCGCGTAGTCTGTTTTCGCATCGCTGCCTTTATATTTGTGCGATTCCCCGCCTGCATGCACAGCGAGCCGCCAACGTCCGCTCAGCGCTTCGGTCGAAGGTGATAACAAAAAGAACTCGCCCATCAGTGCATCTTCTTGTGTCGGGAAAAATGCCGGATGTGTCGCCAGACTAAAACCGACCAAAAACTTCGGCTGTGCACCCTTCGCTCGCACCGAAGGTACTTCACGCTTTTGCCAAACGAGAGTTTCGGTCTTTAGAGCCTGTGATTGATGTTCGGTCACTTCGATTTGCCCTGACCCCACGCGGTCAGGCTCAACAAGCGTCACGTCGTATTGTCCCTTGGGAAGACTAATAGTTTTTTCTTCGCCGCGGTTTTTATAGAACTTGAAAAAATTCAGACCGCGCGCTGATGCGAGAGTGAGTTCGCCTTGTGTCGGATTGGACAATTGCAAATGTCCGTTGATTCGCGCCGGATAAGAAACCACCAAGGCACCCTGGCCCGTCAATTTCGATTCGAACTCCGGACTTTGTACTTTTCCGCCGGAAACGACGTTCTGAAATTTCGTCTGCGAATAAACGTATTGATAGAGTTCATCGATCGTTACAAGGCCATCCGCATTCGAATCTGCCTGACCGTACAACCCCGATACGAGATGATACGTAAAGATGCTTCCCTTCAATCTTTCGCTCTCGTACGAGAGTTCGGTTGCTGAACTCGAAGTCAGAATCACACTACCCGTGGGTTCATCGACATTATACTGCACGAGTTCGATGGGTTTTGCTTTGACCGCACCTTTCGCTTTGAGTGCCCCTGAGAAGCAACTATCAAGAACTACGATTTTAACTTTCGCCTGAATTTTTGCGAGCATGTCGTGAAACTTCGCTTTCGTGATCGAGCCATCGCGCAAATGCAAACCGTTTTCATTCGAGTGACCCGAAAAATAAAACATGAATTTCTGTGTCGAATTTCGAGCCAGCGCCGCAACTGTGCGGTCGAATTCCTCGATATCCGGATTTTTCAGAAATTTAATATCGCTCTCGGAAATCTTCGAAGCTGAGGTCAGGGCCTTGACAAGGCGACTGGCATCCATCGACGCGTATTCAAGGTTCTTTTCGCTCTGAACAAATGAATCGTCCGCGCTAACGACCAGAACTTGAAACCCCGAGGCTTTTGCTCCAGATGTCGAAGCCACTAGCATAAGACACCAAAGCGAAAAAGCAGCGATCAGTTTCTTTTTCATGGGAGTCTCCTCAGTCGGTGACCTACAAACATGCAGCCGCTTGAACGAACCCGCTGCTCGGTCATCAAGCGAGAGACGAACTCGTGGTCAAAGAATGAATCCGTCGGCTTGTCGGCACTAGCCTTTTCTGCCTTTACCTTTGGGCAGACGACGACCACTAAATTTTCGCCCTGGTTCGGCGCTACAAGCTCGAAGCTAGAATCGAAGTTTTTAGAAACGCCAGGCTGTAACGCAAGCCGACTCGACTCAACATCGTCTGCATCGCTAATCGCCTTAAATTGATTGTCCGTGATTGCCCAGTAAGCGTCAGCTTCATCCGAGCTGATGACCTTCGCGCCGACTTTGTCACCGTCTCGTAAAACGCTTTCCGTCGTTAGCGGCGATACTTTCCCATCGCGCTCCCAGAAAACTGAAACTTGCAGCGATCCTTTTGCAGTCAATCGGTCGTCCGCGGGCTGCTGGATTAAAATAAAGGCGATCGTTACGGCCAATGCTCCACCCACAGCGATTTGCAGCTGCGGCATTTTGAATCCGCCCAAAAAGGCTTCTATCAATGAAGGTGTTCGCGCCGGTAGCTTCAACGCAGGAAGATCGAGATCGTTCAGTCGCGCGAATTCCTCGTGGTCGGCCTTTGACCACTGCGACTTGTCGGTTTCGATGAGGCGCATGTGTTTTGCAAATAAAGAATCATTCTTTAGTGAATCATCCGACATTCCGCCTCCTTACTTTCTCAAGTTTTGCTTCCAGCTTTTCTTGCAGTCGGTTGACCGTTCGCCGCGAAACCTGCATCACTTCCGCAACTTCGTCTTGGCTTAGCCCCTCGACATTCTTATAGATGAAGAGACTCGCCTCATCCGAACTTAAAGTCGGGAACAACTGTCTCCACGCTGCGCGCCCTTCGGCCACCGTTTCTAGATCGACCGCCGACGCTTGTTCGATATCTTCTAGCGGAAGACTCGAATTGCCATTCGCCCGAATAAAGTCGATCGCGGCATTCGTGCAGCACTTATAAATCCAGGCATAAGCGCTTCGTACATTCGGAAACGACATTTTTTTCTGCCAAAGTTTCGTGAAAACTTCCTGCACGATTTCTTCGCTCGCAGCCCGTTGACCTACGATGCGGATTGTTTTTCCCAAGACAGGGCGCCCCAGCTTTGTGTAAAGCATGTGAACGGTCCTTTCATCGCTACAGTCGATCGCTTCCGACTCTTCTTTGATATGCGCCCCCGGACGCATAA
>JAYSST010000347.1:0-1516 GCA_043720435.1 Bdellovibrionales bacterium | reverse complement strand
TAGATCGATTGGCGGAAGTGGGCGACCGAAAGCGGTTCGATTTTCCACGCGCGATGATCAGAGAAGAAAAAGACGATATGAGCTTTTCGGGACTCAAGACTTCAGGAGCGCGACTCATCGAAGAAATGATTCTGCCCGATCGCGAGCGACTTGCGATCGAGGCCAAAGCTTTTCTCGACAGTGGCTCGACGGACCCAAAGCCAGGTCTCTTGGCCGATATCTGTGCCAGTTTTCAAGAGGCGGTCGTGGACGTGTTAACGGCGCGCCTGACACGCGCCGCGATCCGCGAAAATGTTTCGCGCGTCGTGCTGACGGGCGGAGTAGCTGCAAATTCGCGATTGCGAGAGCGAGTGATCGAGTGGAGTGCGGGTGCGAATCGTATCGCTGCAATTCCTCCAATTAGATTCTGTACTGATAATGCTGCGATGATCGGTTACGCGGGCATCGTTCGCTTGAACCGTGGCGAAACTTCGTCGCAAGGCTTAGGCCCCGAACCTAAGGCTCCGCTCGACCAAGAAGCGACCGTGAGATCATGAGTCGCCGAGAACGCCTTCTCGAAAAAATTCGGGCCAGCGGTCAGGGTCCCAAGCGGTCGCTTGGCCAAAACTTTTTAATCTCAGACCACGTCATCGATCGGATTTTAAGTTACGCAGCCGACGGTAAGCCTACAGCTGTCATCGAAGTCGGTCCGGGCCTGGGTGCGCTGACCGAAGGGCTGCTTGATATTACAGTGAACGCCGGCATCCCGTTTCAAGTCATTGAACTCGATACGGCTTTCGCCGAAAACTGGCGAGAGGCCGGCGTGAAGGTAACCGAAGTCGACGCACTCCAAGCCGATTGGTCGTCGCTAGGTTTACCGGAGGGCAGTCGACTCGTATCGAACTTGCCGTATCAAATTTCTTCGAGCCTCGTGATTGATCGCTCCGTCGCTCCGTCGGGGCTTACCTCGATGATTTTGATGTTTCAAAAGGAAGTGGCGAAACGAATCGCGGCGAAACCCATGACTGAAGATTTTGGTTTGCTGACCGTCATCGCGCAAATGGGTTGGAAGGTCGACACTGTTTGCGATGCGGGTCCGGCAGATTTCTTCCCTCCGCCCCGAATTGCGAGTCGCGTTCTGCGTTTTCAGCGGCGGCCGGATGCGCCACAGGAAGCTGAATTCAAGGAATTCCTTCGTTTTGCGAAGACGGCGTATGCTCACCGACGGAAGCTTGTCGCTGGAAATCTAACGGGGCTCAACTGGTCAAACCAAGGCGGAGGATCGGGTCTTGCTCCGCTCGAACGCGGGAAGCTCGAGGCTGCAATTGAGGCTTTGGGTTTTACCAAAACAGCACGCGCCGAGGAGTTTTCGCCCGATCAGCTTCTTGAGCTCGCCCGCCGCCTACGATAAGACTGACCCCATGGCTAAAGGCGCGAATAAGAACGTACAGCAGAAAAAGGCTTCTCCGGAGGGTGGAAAACCTGCGGACGTACGTATTTTGCTTATTTCGGAAAATCGCAAAGCTCGCTTTGATTA
>JAYSST010000346.1:0-1516 GCA_043720435.1 Bdellovibrionales bacterium | reverse complement strand
CAAATTCGAGTCGAACCGTGGTCGGGAAGGGTCGAATGAGAGGAGTGCGTTTGCTCGGCGGTAACGCCTGCGCTTTGGATATTAGTGTCGAAAGTATTTCACGCCAGCTGAGCGAATCGACGGCGACTTCGACCGAGCCCGTAAACTCGAAGGCGTCGTTGCCCTTAGTTTCGATCGCGCGGTCCTTAACTTTCTCGGGTGCCTTCGGTTTTTCCAAAACCTCGAAGTCTGTCGAGCCAACGGTGAATTTTAGACCGGGGTAGACAACGACTTCGCTGTATCTCTCGCCGTCGACTTTGATTTTGTTCGAGGAACCGAGGTCAACCAAAACCCATTCGTTTTGTCGCCATTCGATTCGGGCGTGTTTGATCGACATTTTTGAGTCTTTGAGAATCAAATCGCCGTCTTTTCGACCGATTGTGAGGCCTTCGCGAACGGGTGCACGGGTCCCTTTATGGGGGCCGCCTAAAATGCGCAGGAGTAATTGCGGTTGTGGAGCGTCGCTCAAATCGGCCAATTCCCCGGGTTCATCAGAAATTCTGCCACTTTATCGGCCTATCTGGGAGTCGAGTTCCAAGAATTAGTCGGCCGGCCTTGTGCCTGGTCCTTCGGCATGCTAGCAAAGTCCCTCCTGTCGATCGAAAGATCGGAGCGCCGATCGAGAGATCGGCCCTTCTTTTTAGATGAACCCTTGCTCCCGCCACTTGTCCGGCCGGGGGCTTAAGCCCGAGAACCGGGCTACCCGAAAGGATGGACATGCAGCTCGAAAAACGTCCCGTCACGCGTCCTTATGAAGTCGTAGTTTTGATGAACCCTGATGCGACTGAGGATGATCAAAAGTCTCTGTTTAAAAAGAACAAAGCGATTGTCGAAGAGCAATTCGGCGGCGAAGTGAAGCACCTCGACACATGGGGAAAACGCAAACTCGCGAACCAAATCGGTAAAGTAAAAAGCGCCGTGTTTTTCCACTCGACGTTCATGGCCCAGCCGACTGCGATTCTCGAGCTTGAACGTACGATGCGCATCAATGACAACGTACTTCGGTTCATGCACACCGCGCTCGACCCTAAGACCGAGCTGTCGGCTTACCTTGAGGCGTACAAAAATTCGCTCGCAGAAAGCGCGGCTCGTGAGCGCGAACGTGAAGCGAAATTCCAAGCTCGCAAATCAGCTGGTCGTGGACCTCGTCGCGATGACGAAGGTGGCGGCGAGCGACGCGGACGACGTGATGACTTCGGCGGCGGCTTCGGCGGCGGTCGTGGTGATGACGACGGCGACGATTCGGGCGGCGGAGACGGCGACGACGAGTCGTAGTCTGATTTTTAGAAGTGTTTAAACCGCCGAGCGAAAGCCCGGCTGGAGGTCGTGTGAATTTGTGGGCGCTGACAGCTGCGTTTAGCTGGGCGACGGTGCTGATAGCATCGGGCCCGCTTCGCGCGTTCCGTCTCTCATTTCCATTTTGGGTTTACTGGCCTGTCGTGGCGACAGCGAGTGCAGCTCTTTGGCTTGCAGGCGT
>JAYSST010000345.1:0-9547 GCA_043720435.1 Bdellovibrionales bacterium | reverse complement strand
GAACCATTTTTTTAACCAGCCCCGCCATCAACGGCAGGTTTAACTTCAAATCGACGCCACCATCTTCAATAAAGTGATCCACGTTATAGCCGATGTTCATCGCCTGATCGCCCATGCGCTCGAGATCGGTGTTGATTTTAATAATGGCCAAGATCAATCGCAAATCGGCGGCAACCGGTGAGAGTCGCGCTAGAATCTCGAGGCAGATGCTATCGATCATCATGTTCTCTTCGTTGATTCGACGTTCAATCGACTTCAACTGTGTGAAACCTGATTGATCGCGCGAACCCAGAAGCAACGTCGATTTCTCGATCGCCTGTTCGACGAGCCCGCCCATCGCAAGAATTCGATTTTTAAGTTCGCGAAGTTCAGTTTCAAACTGCCGTTGCATTTTCAAATCCTCATTCGATCAACCGAACCGGCCGGTGATATACTGTTCGGTTCGCGTATCTTTTGGCTTCGTAAATATCCCTTTTGTGGTTCCGACTTCGACGAGCTCCCCCATCAAGAAAAACGCCGTCTGATTCGAAATCCGTGCCGCTTGCTGCATATTATGCGTCACGATCAAAACGGTCACGTCGTTACGAAGTTTCATCACCAATTCTTCGATTCGGGCGGTCGAAATTGGATCCAGGGCTGACGTCGGCTCATCCATTAACAAAATCTGCGGTTTGACTGCCAGAGCTCGTGCAATACAAAGCCGTTGCTGC
Source organism: Bdellovibrionales bacterium (assembly GCA_043720435.1). Lineage (GTDB taxonomy): Bacteria > Bdellovibrionota > Bdellovibrionia > Bdellovibrionales > JAMPXM01. The sequence goes on along the minus strand of JAYSST010000345.1, from coordinate 8,837 downwards.
TGTCCACCTGATAGCGATGTCCCTGGTTTTTTAAGCTTATCCTTCACTTCTTGCCAGAGAGCCGCCTGAATCAGCGAAGTCTCAACGATTTCTTCTAGGACCGTTCGGCGAACCACGCCAGCAAGCTTTACCCCGGCTGCGACGTTGTCAAAAATCGACAGCCCTGGAAACGGGTTTGGTTTCTGAAAGACCATTCCAACACGGCGACGAATTGAAACGGGATCTACGCCGAGAGCATAAATATTTTCGCTCTTCCCAGCGCCGGGAATGATGACTTCACCGCTAACGCTCGCACCATCGGTCTCTTCATGCAGGCGATTGAGACATCGAATAAAGGTAGATTTTCCGCATCCCGAAGGACCGATCAGCGAAAACACATCGTGTTCGGTGACTGCAAGCGAGATGTCTTTCACGACATGATGATCGCCGAACCAGGCACTAAGTTTTTTCGTTTCTAGCGCGAAACTACTCGCGCTACTTGGTTCGTTCAATGGGTTCTCCGCATCAGTAATCGAGTCAAAAGATTCAGACAAAACACGACGAAGACAAGAACGAGGGCCCCGGTCCACGCGAGCTGTCTCCATGTATCATCGTGACTTGTCGCATAGGTATAAATTTGTACAGGCAGGCTGGCCGTCGGCGAGGAAAGTCCGCGGTAGCCGAACGAGTTCGAAAAGGCCGTAAACAAAAGCGGCGCGGTTTCTCCTGATACTCTAGCTAAGGCGAGCAAAATACCGGTCGTGATCCCCGCCCGAACCCCCGGAACAATCAGTCGGACCAGCACCTTCCAACGCGGAAGTCCGAGGGCTAACCCCGCTTCGTGAACGCTGCTTGGCACGAGTTTCAAGATTTCTTCGGTCGAGCGAGCGACGATTGGGACCATGACGATCGAAAGTGCAAAGCCACCGGCCCAAGCCGAATAGCCCTTCATCGGAACAACGACCAAGGCGTAAGCAAAGAGCCCAATAACGATCGAAGGTACACTCGTAAGTAAATCGATCGAAACTCTGAGCATTCGCGCCGTGGCCGAATTTTTAAGTTCCGCCAGCGCCATCCCGCACGCGAGTCCGAGTGGCACGCCAAAGGCTGTCGACAAACCCATCAGCACAAGGCTGCCGGAAATAGCATTGGCCATTCCGCCGCCGACTTCGCCCACCGGTTTCGGTGCTTCCGTGAAAAATTCGAAACTCAAACCACCCCAGCCGCGAAGCAGTAGATAAGCAAAAATAAAAAACAGCGGTGCAATGGCCGCAAATGCTAAAAGGCAAAGCAGTCCGAGCCACAAATAGTTAAATACTTTTCGCCGACCATCTCGAGCTGAGAGTTGAATCAAGCTCGACTCCCTCGGTTTAAATATCGAATGAGCGAGCGGGCGAACATATTCACGATCAGCGAGACGACAAAGAGTGAGAGGCCAACAAACGCAAGGCTGCTGAGATGCATACCGTCGGCTTCGTTGTACTCATTGGCGATGACCGATGCCATCGTCTGCGCGGGCTGAAAAAACGATTCTGGAATCACGTTTCGGTTTCCAATGACCATCGTCACAGCCATCGTTTCGCCGATGGCGCGACCGAGGCCTAAGATGACGGCTCCTATCAATCCACCTCGCGCGGTTTTAAGCAGTGCCAGGCGTATCATTTCCCAGCGCGTAGCACCCAAGCCCAACGCGGCCTCGCGAACGCTATCTGGCACCGTCAACAACACTTCTCGAGACAATGCTGCGATCGTCGGAGTGATCATGATCGAAAGTACTAAGCCCGACGTCAAAAGGCCTAAACCAAGCGGCGGTCCATCAAAGAGACCTTGTGAAAACGCCATCATCTGTGTGGAGAGAGAAACGAGCGTCACTTGAGTTAATCCGAAAGCGTCAGCGACAAGCAAAAATGGATACGCAATTGCAGTCAGCAAGTGACCGAGCGCTACGGCAAAATAAGTATCAGGTCCAAACCAGTTCGCAAGAAACGGATGAATTGTATCGCGCATGATTGGAGCTAAAACAAAAACGCCCCAGAGTCCGTAGACAACCGATGGAATTGCCGCCAAAAGCTCGACGAGAAACGCGACTCCGCTGGCGACCCGTCTCGGTGCTATCTCGCGCAAGAAAAGTGCGGTCCCAATAGAAACGGGCGCCGCGATACAAACTGCGATAGCGCTGGAAGCAAGGGTGCCGACGATAAACGGTGCTGCGCCGAAAATCTCCATCGGCGGGTTCCAATCATCGCCGAACCAAAAACCGAGACCCTTAGTTTTCACTGCATCCCAAGCGAGGTTCCCGATGAAAATCAGCATGCCGACGAACAACGCGATTGTGGACCACGAAACTAATCGCAAAGCCCAGAAAAAGACTTGATCGCCGGCATTCCGCCCGCGAAGCGAATTCGACTTGAAGGTCACACGCGGAAGCGATGGCTGAGGTTCAGCAGAGAGGTTCGGTGCGGTATGTTCCATCCCTGAATTTGGTACTGTATTCACTTACTTTTGTTTACCAAACGATGTGATAAGGCCTCTGTCAGGATTGTGTTAGGGCATAGTTTTTCCAGCGATTTCAGGCAGTTCGTTTGCACCTTTAACAATCTCGGCCGCGTCTGGCCACTCGTTAATCAATAGACCTGCGGCTTATTGGCGATCGGCGCCGGCTTCTCTACTGCGTCGGCCCGCTGAAGACTTGAGCGGCTTTCCATCGCGTAGCAGTTTTTACGCTCATGTAATGGCTCACTCGCTCACCTTTGGTGCGAGCCGCTGATTCGGTGGCCCGACCGCGAAGGATTTCCCCCGGGGTCAGGGTTGTTCCGCAATTGAAGCCTACCTGATCGTTTGACGCACTGGTGGTAAATCGACTTTTATAATACTGCCCGATGGATTTAGAACATTTTTTCAACTAGAAAGTGCGTTATGAATCACGCCCCCAAAAAACCGGTAAAGAAGAAATATCACGCTCGCCAACCGTCGCTCTTTCAAAGCGATCACATTGGCGAGAAAGAAAGCATTGGACTTAAAGAGGAATGGCGAAAGCTATCGCGGCGAACGCACGGAGGCGATCAGGCGAAGGGTCAAAGAAAGGAATTCCGACCGCTCGACAAGAAAAAGTGGACTCACTTAATTCTTAAATCAACGAGAGCGACCGGAGCACTCAGCTTTCTGCGTCCAAAAAACCAGATCTTCATAGCGAAAACTCTAGAAAAAAAGGCGCGAAAATTTGGCGTCACCATTCACTCATCGGCGAATGTGGGGAATCATTTGCACATAAAATTGAGATTTAAAAACAGGAGCGAATTTCAGAACTTTTTACGATCGATGACGACGCTGATTTCACGATTTGTAACCGGTGCCCGGAAGGGAAAACCGTTCGGAAAATTTTGGGATTCCCTCGCCTACACGCGGGTGGTGACTTCGAAGAAAGAGGAATTGCAGTTACGTGGCTATATAGAAGCGAACCAAATTGAGGCCAGCGTTTCAAAATCGGTGCGCTTTCAATTCTTAAAAGAGTTCAACGACTGGATTCAGACTCTAGGAAAAGACAACCCACGGCAGAGAGGCAGCGCCTGATCGCGTCGATTCGCCCATCCAAAAAGAAAAGCCCGCTATCGTAAAGCGATCTTTCTCGAGTGATCAGGCGAACAGAGACAAGTGATTTACTCTTTCAAGCCGCCGAACATAAGCAAAGTCGAGCGTTGAAAGTTTTAGATCGCCAAAGATTGAGCGCTGTGCGGCGCTTTGTTTGCTGACCGTTCTCCCTCATCAATTTTAACGTTCGCGACAATCAAAAATGGCAGAGAGTTTTTTGAGATATTCTGTTTGTATTTTTTGTGCTGAACCACAAGATCCCGCATTGAATATGCTACCGGCGGGCAACTAGAAACAAAACGTGAGGAGAGCACTATCTCTCGCCATCAAGGCACTCCAACAGCTCGAAGTCCCTGGACGAGCGCAACGGTCAACACATAGGCAACGACGTTGAATAAAACTAGCTGGCCGAGCGCAAATTTAATCGAGTTTGATTCCTTGAACGCAACCGCACTGGTCGCGAGACATTGAAGTGCGATCATAAAAAACAGCATGAGCCCGAGCACCGAAGAAATCGTAAAAAGCGGCAGACCGTTCGGCGCCTTTGCGTCCCGCATTTGGCTCAAAAGTCCTTGGCGCATCGAATCTTGCTCGGCGTCCGTATCACCTTCGGTCACGTGAAAAATAACGGCCATAGTGCTGACAAAAACTTCGCGCGCAGCAAACGCCGAAATCAGTCCGAGGCCGGTTCGCCAGTCGCCACCCATCGGTTCAAACACAGGCGACAAAACACGGCCCATGCTTCCAGCGTAGCTTTGTTCGAGTCGCGCCGTCGAGTCTTCGAGATCGTAATTCGGAAAAGTTGTTCCCAGCCAAATGACGACTGACAAAACGAGAATCACCGGGCCGGTTCGTTTCACATAGGACTTCGTTCTGAGAAACGCTTGCTTAAGAACAAGGCTTACACTTGGGCGCCGGTACAGCGGAAGTTCGAGAATTAGAAACGATTTTTCTTTCCCGAACGTCCCGCGTTTTTCCGCGATCTTTCCGAGAATGCTCGCTGCGATGACTCCCGCGGTGATGCTTCCGACATAGAGCGCCGCCAGCGCGAACCCTGCTAAAATCGACTGACCGCCAAATACAAATCCTAAAAGCAGCGCATACACCGGAAGCCGTGCCGAGCAGCTCATCAGTGGTAGCACAAAGAGAGTTAGCATCCGTTCGCGGCGAGAATTCACCGTGCGCGCGGCCATCATAGCGGGAACCGCGCACGCGAAACCAGAAAGCAATGGCACAAACGATCGGCCACCGAGACCGATCGCTTTTAGCGGACGATCGACGATCGTCGCGGCACGCGCGAGGTATCCGCTGTCTTCTAGAAATACGAGCCCGCAAAACAAAATAAATATCTGTGGCACAAATACAAGAACAGCTCCGGCGCCGGCAATGAGTCCGTCCGAAACTAGGCGGGCGAGTAGATTTGCCGGATTCACCCACGGCTGATTCATGAGCAAATCTGACAAACCAGAAAAGGTTTGGTCGACTAAGTTCATCACCGGTTGCGCCAACCAATAGATCAAAGTGAAGAGCGTCGTCATGATCGTAAAAAACAAAATCGGACCAAGAACTGGGTGCAGCGCCGTTTTATCAATCTGCCGAGTTGCGGCTCGCGGTCCGTGAAGTTTTGCTTCCTGCGCTTTATGTTTTGGCGAGTCTACGACGAGATCCTTGATGCGTTTCGCTTCTTTCAGATCATTGATGCTAGTTGAAGTCGATGTGCGCGACCCCACCACGCGCGGCGAAATCGCTTTCTCCTTTTCAATGGCGTGCCGCAGGTCCTCGATCGTCGAATCACTCGTGGTGGCAATAACCGTAAGACCTAGTTCACGTGACAACGCCGTCAAATCGAGCCGCTCGCCTTCGCTCTCTAGAAGGTCGAGCATCGTAATCGCGACGACAACAGACGCTGGCCCTGGGCCGTCCGGTTTGAACATTGCCTTCAATTGAAGGGCGATTGCGAGTTGACGTGACAGTTGTGTTGCATCGACGACGACGACCACCGCATGCGGTTCTTTCGTTTTGAGCGCACTGACAGTGATTTCTTCGTCGGGCGAACGCGGATAGAGCGAATAAACCCCCGGCGTATCAAAAAGTTGAACATCGCCCCACTTACCGACCAGTAAATCGACTGTCGAACCAGGGTAATTAACGGTTTTTGCTCGAAGCCCTGTCAGCCGGTTAAACAGCGTCGTTTTTCCCGAATTCGGACTTCCGACGAGCAGAACGTTCAAGATCGCGCTCACGCTTCACCGGCGACTTTGGTATCCGTCGCATCAACGACCTGAATAAACGCCGCCTCTTGTAATCTGAGTGCGATAACAGTTTCGCGAACGCTGATATAAATCGGTTCACCTAAGGGAGCGACACCAAAAAAGACAATCGTCTCTCCGCTCGACAGGCCTAGATCTCCGAGGCGACCCAACACCGAAGCGTCAGCGCCCGAAGCAAGTCCGACGACGATCAATTCGGACTCCGGACTGGAACGTTTAGAATTTTTAGAATGGTTTTTAACCCACTCGGCCAAATTTCGTGACATGATGTGAACTTAGCTCCAAACGAATCTCAAGTGGAGCGGTTCGAAGCCCTGGTACTCAAGAGAAACTTAATTGAGAATCAATTGAGAAGGAGAATAGCTTGTACTCTTTGGTCGCTTTGCTCACAGCCCTGCTCGTACTGGGTTCTTTCGAGATCGGTGACGCGGCTGAAAGCAAGGGAGTTACTAAAGCGGCACCGTCAGGACCCGGACTACCTCACTGCGTGGACGATTCTGCGCAAATCTTAGCCATTGATGACCACCGGAAGCAGAACTCGAAAAATGAGTTTAAGTACGCAAAGATTCGCGAAGCTTTGGTCAGCGATACCGACCATGAACTGGTTGCGCGTTTGGCTTATGCTGAAACATTGGCTGCAAATTGTCCCGAATTTCAAAACGAAGTGCTTTCTCCAATATCGAGTGTAATTCAAAACCGGATCGCCAAGCGCAAGGGAGATGTCAAAAGCGTCGTCTTTCAACGCGACCAGTTCGCGTCGTCGCTGAACGGCTATGAAGGCTCGAAATGGCGCGAATTCCTCTGCCCGACCGATCCAGCACTATGGCAGTCTGCGCTTCGCGCGACACGTGCTCTGTTGCCCAATGGCGGTGCGACGATCACAGACATCTCACCAGGGGCCTTCAACTATTATTTGTTTCGGCACTCTTCGAAGTTTTCTCCGCCAGACTGGGCAAAAACAGAGCCACTCGCTTTCTCAAATGCGAAAAAAGTCGAAGGCTGTCTGAGAATTTTCAAAGCAAATTTTAAGTAGCAGCAAGAAGATTTTCGGACCCAACCGCGAGCGCGGCGAGATAACGGCGAACGGTTTCTTTCATCCCAAGTTCAAGCGCATCACACACAAGTGCATGTCCAATCGACACTTCGTCGATCCAAGGAATCGCGCTTACTAAAACCTTCAGATTTTCCGTGGTCAGATCGTGGCCGGCGTTAACTCCTAAACCATTGTCGCGCGCAAATTGCGCCGCCAGCCGATATCGATTGATAACTTCTGGGCCGGTTGGTTTATCGAAGTGATTTGCGAACTTCTCGGTGTAAAGCTCGATACGGTGAACGCCGGTTTCTTTTAAAGTCCGGGCGTCACCATTCGAAAAATCATATGGATCGACAAAAACCGAGATGCGAATAGACCGACCGCTGCCAGTTTTTACTTTTGCGAGTCGGCTGCACACTTGCGTTAATAACTCGCGCGCGTCCGACACCTTGAAACCTGCGTTTGAAGTAATCGCCTCAGGAGGGTCTGGCACTAGGGTCGCCTGATCCGGCGCCACACTTTCGACAAGCCGAAGCCAAGCTTCGTCCGGATAACCCTCAATGTTGAATTCACCAACAACGTGCTTCGCGATTTCACGCACATCTTGAAAACGAATGTGTCGCTCATCTGGTCTGGGATGGACCGTGATACCGTGCACGCCCAGCTTTTCGATCGCTATGGACCACGCCAATACGTCGGGATTGTTCTGTCCCCGCGCATTTCGCAGAGTCGCGAGCTTATTTACATTCACCGAAAGCTTTGTCATCTGTGGACCTCAAGATTTAAAAAAGCTTTAGCCTAATTGCCTTCGGTTCGCTAGCTTAAGGTCATGGCGCAGAATCTTCAGCCCGTTAAAGGCACCCGCGATCTTTTGTCCGATCTCAGCGATAAATTTCGCCACATTGAAACGACGGCGGCCGCTATTTCTGGTCTCTATGGTTTCTCTGAAATTCAAACGCCGATCCTCGAGCCAACTGCGCTATTTCTGAGAAGCCTTGGCGATACAAGCGATATCGTCACAAAAGAGATGTATCGCTTTACGGATCACGGCGGAGAAGATCTTGTGTTGCGACCCGAAGGCACGGCGGGCGTCGCGCGTGCCTTTATTAGCGAAGGTCTCGCTCAGAACTTGCCGTTGAAACTTTATTACCGGGGACCGATGTTTCGTCGCGAACGGCCTCAGCGTGGTCGTTACCGACAATTTTTCCAGTTCGGAATCGAACTGCTCGGCGTTGAAAAACCTCAAGCGGATATAGAAGTAATCGCCTGCGGATATCGGATTCTCAAAAGTTTGGGAGTCTTAGGTACTGTGACTCTGCACCTTAACACGATTGGCGACGCCGAATCTCGAGCCGCGTATCGCGAAAAGCTCGTCGCCTACCTCAGCTCGCGTAAAAGCGAACTCTCGAAAGATTCACTCGAGCGCCTCGATAAGAATCCTTTAAGGATTCTGGATTCAAAAGACGAAGGCGACCACAAAGTCGTAGCCTCAGCGCCCAAGCTACAAGACTCGCTTACGATCGAAGCGAAAGCGTTCTTTGAAGGCGTCATCGACGGGCTCAAGGCACTCGAGATTCCCTTTGAAATCGACGAACGTCTTGTGCGTGGCCTTGATTATTATTGCCACACTGTATTTGAATTCACGACGACGGCTCTCGGTGCGCAAAGCGCAGTGCTCGCCGGTGGACGTTACGACGGGCTGATTTCAGATTTAGGTGGTCCGAAAACGCCGGGCGTGGGCTGGGCGTTTGGCGTCGACCGACTTTCAGAACTTCTTCCCGAGCAGGTTTATGGAGTAAAACCGGTCTCCCTGATCCCGCTGGGCCCAGAGGCCGAAAGCCGGGCGATTTTGATTGCCGAAGATTTACGCTCGCAGGGCCTAAAAGTTGAACTTGGGTATTCCGGAAATCTTGCTAAACGCATGAAACGCGCCGACAAAATCGGATCGAGCCACGCGGTTATTATGG
>JAYSST010000344.1:0-1521 GCA_043720435.1 Bdellovibrionales bacterium | reverse complement strand
TGAATCCCAGATTTCTTTTTGCGGAAAGCTTTCGACAAATCGGCGACCGACTTCAAGTTCCCCGAGGACGATAAACCAGTCGACAGGAACCCGAATGTGATCTGCAACAGGCGACGACTGGCGTGGGTCATAGGAGCTCAAGCCATCGGTCATTAATGAATGAAATGGGAGCCTGAGTTCTCGCTGGGCCAGAATACCGTAAATACCAAACTGACTAAACTCTGCTAGGTCCGTAAAAAGTTTCCGCGATTTTTCCTGGTCGCCAAGTTCTTTATAAAGGCGAGCTGTCCAAAACATGTTACGGGTTAAATCGCTATGGCGATCTTCAAATGTTTGTGCGAGTTCGAGCGCGGCGATTGCTTCTTTTGTGTCGTTCGATGTCGGCAGCCGTCGCTGATTCCAACCTTTGTACCAAAGAAATTTTGCTTTTGTCGCGCGGTCGGGAAGCGTGTCGACGTTCACCTCAGATAAAATCGCAGCAGTCTCGGAGAAGTTTTTATTTTCTTCGGCGATACGTGCGCGAATTAGCATCGACTCATGCAGCGGGATGATGGCCGTGGAGTTCCGTCGTTTCAGCTGTTTTTCTGTTTCTAACAAGATCTTTTTGGCTTCGCCGGATCGATGATCTGTCCAAATCGCGCGGGCGTACTGAATTCGAGTTTCAAGATAAGTTTTCAAACGTGCCGTATCGCGATTTTTGAGCCCTGGTTTAAGAAATCGGTCTTTGGCGAATGCTTGCCATTTATTCGACTCGAAGATGAACTCGGGCGTTTGAAGCTCGAGCTTGTAAGTCATACGAATGCCGTCAAGCGCCCGAAGGCGTTCAGTGTCGGATCGCGACTTATCGCTCGCTACCGCGCTAAATAGTTTTCGAGCTCGGTCGAATTCTCGAGCATTCTTCAAATCATTCGCAACGAGAAGCTGGTCGACACGTGACGACGGTTCGCTCAACGAGAATCGAGGTGCAACAGCGATCAATCTGTTTGTGGCTGCGAAACGTTCGCGCTGTACGGACTCGTCCGACGGGTCGGTTTTCGCAAGGTCCTCTAGCAGCTTTAGCGCTTCTTGAACGCGCTGAACTTTCAGTTTCTGGGTCTTTTCGTAGAGTGACACTTCGCGAAGTGCCGGAGCAAGAATGCGCGGGTCGCCGATTCTTCGGGCTACGACGAGTCCTGCTCGAGCCGTTTCTTCTGCAAGCCACTTCGGCGATGGAGTACCGGCGACAGGTTGCACAACACGATCAGCGGGGCAGACTGGAAGTGCCCGAACTCGAGCGATCGAGCGAATAGGTTCAGGAAGAGCCATGTCGAGAGCGATGGTACGGAACAATTCACACGCCTCAACGTTTTGTTCTGTCTTCGCCGCAACGACAGCCGCCCGATACATCGCGACGGCTCGTTGCGCGGGATCCGCGATGGAAGCGAAATTACGATTAGTAGAATCGCCAAATGCGTTGGCACTTGGTGCACGAAGACCGAATTCCGAACGCTCGGAAATGGTCGAACAACGTGATGCACCGAC
>JAYSST010000343.1:0-9592 GCA_043720435.1 Bdellovibrionales bacterium | reverse complement strand
GACTTGTCTATGAGCAACGACGATACCAGTGGCCCCGTGAAACACGGGAGGGTGTAAGTGCTTGAATTTTAACGAAAGCGCTTTGAAACACTCGGATTACGACCGTGACCAAAGTTTAGTCGGTGCCGACAATCGACGTCTCGACCCAGCCTAAAAGGTGCAAACGCCTTTGCGAAAGCATCCATGGCACGATCGCTCGAGGCTCTCCCAGCCAATCCGTTTCATGGTCGATCCACGGCGAATCTTTTGTCGCTGTCGAATCTGCCTTTTGCAGCAGTTCATTCATGCGCTGTATTCGCGCAACTTGCGGTAAACCGAGAAGTTTGGGAGTCGAGCTAAGAATTTCTTTTTCCGCGGTGTCCCCGAGGCGTGACAATAGAAACGTCGATTCGAGGTCGTGAAGACTCGCCCAAGGGACCGAGAGCGAAGTTAATGAGTCATGCAAGATCTTGCTAGCTTCAGATTTCGGGCGCTTGAATTCGCTTTGGTGCAAGCCCATTTGACCGAATAAACCCAAAAACAAAATCGCAACGCGCCGATCGGCCTGCTGTTGCTCGACAAAATTTTTAAAAGCCATCGGGTCCAAGCTCGTGAACGGCAAAAAATCCGAGCGCGAGTGCCACTCAATTGGATTGTTCTTGAATCGTTTTCGGAAGACGAACGACGCAACACGATCAGGTTCAGCAACGACTAGTTCGAGTGGCTTCCCGTTGACCGCCCCAGCTCCGTCAAAAACATTTTTATCGATGAGGTAACCGCCGCTAGGTCCAAAAATGATCAATCGTTCCGGTCGAACTTCAGTTAACCAACCCGACACGAGCGTGGACACAGAGCGGCGAGTTTCTTCCCAGGCGTAGAACCTGAAAGCTGCGCGAGCGTGGTAGACGAGTCCGCCTGACGGGGATAAGATCATGTTCTTAACGTGCACGGGTGACCAAGAATGAGCAAGGCTTTCGTTAAAGATGATTCAGGTAGCGAGCTCGATTCGGATGCAGCCGCCGCGTTCGATATGGAAGACGACCTCGATGACGCCGACGCGAGTGAAGACTCCGGGGGAAGTGCTCGTGCAAGCGGCAAGAACTACATCACAAAAAAGGGTTTCGACGTTCTCAAGAGCGAGATCGGTGAACTGTTAAACGTTGAACGACCTCGGGTCGTCGAAGTCGTGGCTTGGGCGGCCAGCAATGGTGATCGTTCAGAAAATGCCGACTACACGTACGGCAAAAAACGCCTGCGCGAAATTGATAAACGCATTCGTTTTTTACAACGCCGAATTGATCGGGCCGAAATTGTTTATCCCGAACAGCAGAACGGGGACCGAGTTCTTTTCGGTGCCACCGTCAGCGTTCTCGACGAAAGCGATGCCACTCGGGTTTATAAAATCGTCGGAGTCGACGAAACCGATGCAAGGACCGGAAAAGTGAGCTGGATGTCGCCGATTGGTAAGGCACTTTTGCAAGCCCGCGTTGGCGATTCCGTGTTGTTACGCACGCCGAAAGGCGAGGAAGAACTAGAAATCAAAAAGATCGAGTTCAAGAATATCGATTAGTAATTCTTGTCACTTGTTACTTATCACACAACTGTTAGCGTTGTAGGGATCATGTCGCAGTTTACTATACGGTTTTGGGGTGTTCGCGGATCTCTTCCGTCACCGAAAACCCCGCAAATGCTGAGAGATATTTTACGCGAAACGTTGACCGGTTTCGGCGCGGCATTCAGTTCGCTGTCGGGTACACCTCTAGAAAAAGCAGATGCGTATTTAGGCGATCTTCCACCTTGGAAGTACGGTGGATTCGGCGGCGACACTTCGTGCGCTGAAGTTACAGGCGGCGGCGTTCAAATTATTATCGATGCGGGTTCAGGTCTACGCAGACTCGGCGACAAGCTGATGTTGGGTGCCTGCGGACGCGGTCAAGGTGAAGTGCATTTGTTTTTCACTCACTTTCATTGGGACCATATTGTCGGCCTTCCCTTTTTTGCTCCGATCTATAAAGCCGGAAACAGAATTCATTTTTATGCAGTGCAACCCGAACTGGAAAGATGTGTTCGCCAGGTTTTTCAAAAGCCGTTTTTTCCCGTTCCGTTTGAGACTCTCAAGAGCGAAATTCATTTTCACCGGTTGTCGCCTCGAAAGAAAACCACGGTTGGTTGTTTCGAAATAACTCCTTACGAGCTCGATCACCCGGATCCGTGCTGGGGCTACCGGATCGAAGCGGAAACTACTGATGGCCGCCGAAGCTATGCACATTGCGTGGACAACGAGGCCACCCGAATTTCGGCAGCCGACCTAGGTGAAGATGTCGAGTTGTACCGTCGGGCTGATCTCTGTTTTTTTGACGCGCAATATACGCTGCAGGAATTTCTGGAACATATGAATTGGGGCCACTCCGCTGCTCCGATCGGACTTGAAATCGCCCTTCGCGAGGGCGTGAAGCAGATTTATTTTGCACACCATGACCCATCCGCCAGCGACCTCAAGATAGCGGATGCCGAACGGCAAACGCGCGAGTTCCTCGAAGTTTACAAAGCGAAAGCTGCGAAGAGCGGCAAAATACTTCGACATATCGAATGGCATTTTGCGCGTGATGGCGATTGTGTCGAGCTTGGTGAAATAAAATAGAAGAGATAAATAACGGACGAGTCGCGAAATTCGTGACACCGTCAGAGTCTGCAATCAGGAGTTGGTAAATGAAGTCATTTTTTAAATCTATGTTCGCGTCGATGCTTGGAATCATGTTTGGCGTCGTATGCGCCTTCATTATACTGCCGATCGTACTAGCACTCATCTTTGGCAACATGAACTTTTCGGCACGACAATCCATCGAGGCCAAATCGGTTCTGCACGTTCTTCTCGATGGCAACATTGTGGATAGTGCGCCGTCGGTCGATTGGCTCTTCAATGATTCCGGGCCGCGAATCCGCCTGCAGCGTTTGATTAAGGCGATCCGCAATGCGCGAGAAGATTCTCGAATCGTCGGAGTCGTCGTCGACATTCGTAATCCGTCAATGGGCTGGGCTTCAGCGACGGCAATTCGCCGCGAGTTGATTGCCTTCAAAGAATCGAAAAAATTTGTTTATGCCTATGCCGACAGACTTAACGAGATGGGTTTTTACCTGACCAGCGGCGCTGAAAAGACTTACATGCAACCGAACGGCGATGTCGAGCTCGATGGACTTGCGACCGAGAGTCCGTTCCTTCGCGGTTTGTTCGCGAAGCTCGAGGTGAAGCCAGTCGTTTTCCGAGTCGGAAAATTCAAGGCTGCGGTCGAACCTTTCTTGCTCGACAAGATGAGCGCCGAGAACCGAGAGCAGTCTTCTGTTTTATTGGGCGACATTTGGAGCGAAGCCCGAAAGGGAATCGCCGAGCGAGCAAAGATTAGTCCCGACAAATTGGATGAATGGATGTCTGATCTTTCCATCAATTCTGTCGACGCCGCTAAAAAGGCAGGACTCATCACCGACGCGGTATTCGCAGACGAGTTTGACACTTTGATACGCACTACTGCCGGGTGGATCGACGAGGACGAACTCAATTACGTTTCAACTTCGCAGATGGCCAGCGAAACTCCGAAGAAGAAATCAAAAGAGAAAAGAAAAATCGCCTTGCTCGTGGCAGAAGGTGAAATCGTTAAGGGCGAGGGCGGTCGAAATCAAGTGGGTGACGACACGTATATGCAGTCACTCTACGACATACGCGAAGATGATGACGTGGCGGCAGTTGTCGTCCGAATCAACAGCCCAGGCGGCGACGCACTGGCAAGTGACATCCTCTGGCGCGAGATAACGATCCTCGATGAGAAGCGACCGGTCGTTGCCTCCATGGGCGATGTTGCGGCATCCGGCGGTTATTACATGGCGGCAGGTGCACGGCACATCGTCGCAGAACCGACGACCATTACTGGTTCGATCGGGGTTTTCGGTTTGATGTTTAACGCCGAGAGTTTGTTCAGGAACAAACTTGGCGTTTTGTTCGACCGAGTCTCAACGCATAAGCATTCTGACTTCGGCTCGCCAACCCGAACACTCGACGAAAAAGAAGCCGCGTCGATTCAATCGGCCGTCGAACGAACGTACCGGCGTTTTATCGGCGTCGTCGCCGAAAGCCGTGGGTTTGAAAAGATCGACGCTGTCGAGAAAATTGCTGAAGGCAGAGTATGGTCGGGCAAGCGCGCGGTCGAACTTGGACTGGTTGACGAATTGGGCGGCCTCGATCGCGCGATTTCTAAAGCAGCCGAGATTGCGGGTCTTGCCGATGGCTACGATGTCGAAGTTTACCCGAAAAGCGTCGATCACCTTTCGAAGTTGATCGAACAATTCTCGGATTCCGAGACAATGGAAAAACTCGGCATCTCATTCGGAATTGAAACCGGGTTGTTTGGGCGAATTATTAAGCAGAGTCGCTCTCTTCCGGAATCGCTTGGTCTGATTGAACGAATTCAGACCACAGGACGTCCGGCGATTCTGGCTCGCGAGCCTCTTTCATCAAACTCGATTCGCTAAAACTTCGACACTCTCGATCTTTCGCTCGAGATGCTGTCTAAAGTTTCGACGATGGATTTCCGTGTTTCTGTCGTCGAACAAGTCAGCTCGATTCCTATATCGCGTATCACGCATCCAATATGAGAAATCTCTCTATGAGGCGTTTTATTGCGGAAAAGCGTATTTGGCTGCTTAAGCTCGAAATCCGCCGCCCCGATAGGT
The DNA here is from genome assembly GCA_043720435.1 of Bdellovibrionales bacterium. GTDB lineage: Bacteria > Bdellovibrionota > Bdellovibrionia > Bdellovibrionales > JAMPXM01. The sequence continues at coordinate 4,891 of JAYSST010000343.1, read as the reverse complement.
ACAATGTGAGACGGGGCATGGTGCAAACCATCGTGCCGTTGAGCCAGGGGTGGGGGAAATATGGAAAATAAACGTGTTCCATTGATGCGTCGATACGGATTCGTTTTCGCACTTACAGGATTCTTCTGCGCTCTGTTCTTTCAGAACTGCGATGGCGGATTCCACTACGACAAGAATGCGGGTCTCTCCGTTGCTGGATTCGGCAGCGGCGGCGTCGGCGACGAAAGATTCAGCATCACGACCTTTAATCCGAGCGGGCTTGTTGTTCCTGAAGGCCAATCTTTCGAGGGCGGTCTTGAGTATAAAGTCGTCGCTGCTGGTCAGGCTATTCAGACTGCGACTTTGCTATGGCAGTTCTCGTCGAATACCGGAAATTGTATATTGAAGGCTGGTACCGGACCAGAAACACGTTTTGTAGTGTGCTCAAGATCAGGCACCGTTGCAGTTCAAGCGTCGGCGATTTGGGCAGACGGTTCAACGACGGTACTTGCATCACAGCGAACCACGAGCGAGTTGATCATCGACGCTTGCGGACCAAGCTCTAGCGTTCGATCTGTTTTCCGAATCGCGAACGGAACAAATGCGAACCCATGGAACTCGTCGGCTTCACCAATCGTGGTATATGTCGGTCAAACGTTACGTATCTGTAACGACGATGCGGTTTCACACCAGTTGCATACCGACGGAAATCCCTGCGCCCATCAACCTGCGACGATGGCGAGGGGTCAGTTCTATGATTGCGCCATCACAAACATCACTGGGGCTCCGGCGAACGCTCCGTACACTGGTCTGTATGACCATATCGCGGGAACAAACGCAGCTTTTTACGTCCGTCCCTATGATGGCGTTGCACTTTACGCCGATACCTCGAACTCAACTACGGGTACATTTGCCTGCGCCGTTTGCCACAATGCATACGGTCCGGCATCGACGCGCAGAGGTCGTACATTCGCACAGATCAAAGCCGCCATCGCGACTGTTCCAGCTATGGCAGTCTTCCAGAACCAGGCTTTGCTAACCGATGACGAGATTCGTGCGATCGCGTTTTCACTTTCACTTCTGTAGGTGCATAAATGAGTCGTAGCCGTTTCACTAAAACAAAATCGAAAGTAAGCGCGCTAGTCTACGGACTGGCGAGCTTCGTTTTGGTGTTGTTCTTTCAGAACTGCGATGGCGGATTTAAGTACGACGCCGCAACAGGACTGACAAGTGCGGGCGGCCTCGACAAATTTAGACTCACAGTTTTCGAACCGGCCGGCAGTTCGATTCCGGAAGGCCAATCTCTAGATGGCAACACCGAATATCGACTCGAAGGTGCTGGCCCTGATCTTCCCGTGACAGTTGTCTGGAGGATGTTAACAAACACCGGAAACTGCACGATAAAAAATGGATTATCAAACGCCATTCGTTTCGTCACATGTGACCGGGTTGGTCGTGTTCAGATTCAGTCGAGTGCCTATTGGCCGGATGGATCCGTATCGGTACTTATGACGGACCGTGCGACGACGACGGCGGCCTCGGATGCGTGCGGCCCGAATTTGTCGACTCGTAAAGTCTTTCGAATTCCAATTGGAACGGGAACACGTGCTTGGAACCTGATTACCAATCCGCTTCCGATGTCAGTGGGGCAAACGTTGCGCGTCTGTAACGCTGACACCGTCGCGCATCAACTGCGAACGGCCGGGACTCCTTGTGTATCCCAACCCGCTTCGATGGCGGCAGGTGCCTTCTACGATTGCGTGATTTCGAACAGCACGGGCCTTGCGGCCGACGGAACATTTGCTGGCCTCTATGATCAGCTGGGCGGGCCCAGCGCTGCGTTTTATGTGAAACCATCTAATGGACAAGCCCTTTATGCCGATACCACGAAAACTTCGAACGGAAGTTCATGCGTCACCTGCCACCAACAGTTCTCGGTGTCTGAGAAGCGTGGTGGTTCGTATACGGGCCTGAAAGATTCAATCGCTGGCAACCGTGGCGGAATGGGCGTCTATGCCGGCCGCCTGACAGATGACGAGATGCGTGCAATTGCGTTCTCTCTGAATCAATAGACCTGAACTTACACAGAGTTTTTGACCAATCGAATTGAATCCGCGACCATTCTCGGATGAATACACCATCCAGCCGCTTCCTCTTAAAGATTACGACATTGTTAGTCGTAACTTCGCTCGTCTCGTCTCTTTACTTAGATGACGCTGAAGCGCGCCGACGTCGGCGCCGCCGTACGAAACAACCGAAGGTGATCAACGAGAAGAAGCTGTACGAGCGCATGGGCGGGCGGGACGCCATCGCAAAAACAGTCGACGAGTGGATTCGGCTTACCCTAGCCGATGCAACACTCTCGGTACGACTTAAGGATATGGCAAGTAAGCCATCCGAATTGGGAAAGACGCGAAAGCTACTGGTGGATGAGATTTGCGAATTGGCCGACGGACCGTGTTCAACAAACGACAGTGAATGGGTCGAAGTGCGAACCCGCCATAAAATGGATGAAGTCACGACCGTGGCGTTCGCCTCACTCCTTTCTGAAGCGCTTCAAAATCGCGGCATCGGCGAGCGCGAGAGAAATGAAGTCCTGGGTCGCCTTGGTTCCATCGAGCCATTGGCGGTCAGCGAAGCCACAGGTCCCGCAAGCGAACGCCGAGGCGGCACGCGATGAGCCTCGAATCGGCGACGAGTGCAAAGCGTTTTGAAACCGACTTTTTGATTCGCGAATCTCTCATCGACACGTTCGGGCATATGAACAATTCGAAATATCTCGAGCTATTTGAAGAAGCGCGCTGGGACATCATCAACGGACGGGGATTCAGCATTCCCGAAATTCAGAGAAATGGTTTCGGTCCGGTCGTGCTCGAAGTAAATTTGAGATTTTCTAAAGAAGTTAAGCTCCGGGAAAAAATCAAAATCATTTCGGAAGTCGATACGTCAGCTACTACCGGCAAAACGATGACTATGATTCAAAAAATGGTCAATGAAGCAGGTGCCGTTTGTTGCACGGGACGCTTTCTTTTCGGCTTCTTCGATTTGAAGGCGCGGAAGCTCGTTGCTCCATCACCAGAGTGGTCGCGAGCGATCGGCATTCTCGACTAAGCGGTATCCGGACATTCGCTAAGGCACATGCTTAATAAACGCTCAGAGACGCCTTATTTTCAGAGCCCGTTTAATTTTCTTGACGACATTTGCCACTACTATGCGTTTCGTGCATAACAACTTCCCAATGTCGAATTGGAGAGTTATCCATTCGCTGGGGTACACCAGAGTTATGAAAACACGATACTTTTCAACATTCTTCTTTGCTGGGCTTCTCTCTAGTCTTCTGTTTGTTGGATTTTCCAGCTTGGTTCCTAGTGTAGCTTCAGCCGACCAGGTGCCAAATCTCTCGCGTCCTTGGGCGAACGGGCTGCGAGCCGCTTTGAAAACCAAACAGGTCATTGTAACGCCGGTCGATCTCGGAACAAACACACTTCCAAGCAACGTTCGAACCGAGCTCGATAACATTGCACAAGACCAAGCACAGATCTGGGCGGACACGATTTTGGAAGGCGATTACATTGCCGAGAACGATGTTGCTGTCGAGGCCGTCGAGACGGTCCAAATGAATGCAGTTTTTCTTGGATACCGAATCACTTATTCATCGCTCGCAGTCGACACTTCGAACTGCGATGCAGATAAAGACCTCACCGCATGCGTGCACGGGCGCATCGTCGAATCTACATTCGTGGCTCCGTCCCTCGATTCATGGATTCGCGACGCTCAGCATCTCGCAGAGTTTGTTCCGAACGAGACTTTAGCTTCACCAGCCGAGTAAACTCCGGGGCATATGCTCCGTGTATTGCCCTTTTTTAGCCTTCTCCTGATCCCACTTCTCACCATCTTCGGCATCGTCGCTGGGGGAATGTGGCTTTGGGCAACACCGGTATTCGCCTTCGGCCTTCTCCCGTTCTTAGATCACTTCGCGGGAGAAGCACGTGAGCGCATCGAAGTCTCAGCGGCCGGGCTGCGACTCGCCGACTGGCTCCTCTGGCTCTACGTACCGATTCAGATCGGGATCATGTTTTACGCCGGTTACATCGCCCCAGAATTTGTCGCAACCTCGGGTTGGGGTATCGACATGCTGGCGATGTGCCTTGCAACGGGTGCTCTGTCAGGCGGAATTGGAATTACGCTTGCGCATGAACTCGTTCACCGCCGTGAAATGCACTCGTACTGGGCGGGTTGTTTGCTACTCTCGTCAGTTTGTTACGGGCACTTCGCGGTTGAACACGTGCTTGGACACCACACTCATGTCGGCACGCTCGGTGATCCGGCGACTGCAAGAAGAGGTGAAAGCTCGTGGGCGTTTGTTCTGCGATCGATGGTCACAAGTTTTCCTTCAGCCTGGCGAATTGAAAAGCTTCGCCTTTCGAGATTAAAAAAGTCGGCTTGGAGTTTTTCGAATCGCCTCTTCCAGGTTTGGACTCTTTCGGGTTTTTTCTCACTCGGTTTTTTTCTGATTGGCGGTCTGCCAGCACTCCAGTTTTTCTTCGCTCAAGCTTTTGTCGCTGTGCTTTTGCTCGAGCTCATTAATTACGTCGAGCACTATGGGTTAAGCCGAGAAATTCTAGCGAACGGTAAACCCGAACCGATTCAGATGTGGCATAGTTGGGATTCTCATTCGCGACTCAGCGGGTACTTTCTTATTAATTTATCTCGCCACGCCGATCACCATAAATATCCAGCACGCCCTTTTACAAAGCTCGAGGGCTCTCAGTTGAGCCCCTTATTACCACTGGGCTACCCAGCGAGTGTTCTTCTTGCGACTCTACCGCCTCTTTGGTACCTGGTGATGCACGCAAGGCTCGACGCTTTCGAGCGCTCACGAAAGGCCCAATGACGAATCAGATGAAGAATT
>JAYSST010000342.1:0-3675 GCA_043720435.1 Bdellovibrionales bacterium | reverse complement strand
CCAGCGATACGAGCCATCGATTACCCCTGCCGTTGTTTATGTTTAGGGTTTTCGCAAATAACGCGAATAACACCTTTGCGTTTGAGAACCTTGCACTTATTGCAGATTCGTTTCACGGAAGCGCGCACTTTCATGTTGTGCCTTTCATTGCTTCTGTTTCCTAACTCGCTGTCTCGAAAAAATCTCGACTGCTGAAGAGAGTTGTAGTTTCAATTTTAGACTCACGATGTTTTCTCATCGCCAGTTTTTCGCAGCGGGTGTTTTCACTTCTCAGTTTCGCGCTTCTTCACTTTTCATAGTGGAAAAACGAGAAAATTCTCAGTGACTACATCCGGTTCGCTTTTTCATTCCGACATCTTTAGGTTTCTTGCGACCGTAATTGGCCGATCAAGAAACAGCCGCTAAAGAGCGAAAATCAGAGCAAACTTTTCTATCTTTCGGGTCGATTCACCGCCCATTCAACTCTCAAAAAAGAGTTGAAAATCGACATGAAACAAGGCCCAGAAAATAACAGTCCAGCGTGCGGTGTTAACAGTCCCTGATTAGGATGTCCAGCACCGTAAAAGCCCCTTAGCACAATTTTTGCCGTGCTTCTTAGGACCACGAAAAACCGGGCGGATTCGCGCTTCGGCCGCGAACCCTCAACGACCCGCCAATGTGCTGAATTCCGTGGCAAAATGTGCCGACCTAACGTCCCGACCTAGATATGAGACGCGATTCGCTTGTAGATGTCTTCGGCTTCGCCCATCCCAGAAGCCGAGACGAATTGTCCTGTCTTCTTGAAATAGCCGACCAGAGGGGATGTAGACGCCTCGTAAGCGTTCAAACGCGTCAGAATTACGTCTTCTTTGTCATCAAGCCGCTGCTCGAGCTTCGAGCCGCAGAGGTCACAGATGCCAGCTGCCTTCGGCTTCTTCGCCAGGACATGGTAAGTTGCGCCGCAACCCGTGCAGACGCGTCGGCCGGTCAAACGAGCCATTAGCTCATCCTTGGGCACGTCCAAAAAGATCGCTTTGCCGATTTTTAACCCATTGTTCATGAGCATTACGTCGAGAGATTCCGCTTGCGGAACTGTCCGGGGAAACCCGTCGAGAATGAAATTTTGACCACCGAGGTCCTTCAACACATCTTCCACCATGCCGACAACGATGTCGTCTGGCACAAGCTTGCCCGCGTCCATATACGTCTTTGCTTCTGTGCCTAAGCGCGTCTGCTGCTTGATATGACCGCGGAACAAATCGCCCGTGCTGATCTGCCGCATCTGCTTGCGAGCGACGAGCAGGGCCGACTGGGTGCCTTTACCGGCACCCGGCGCTCCGAAGAGAATGATGTTCAAAACTGAACCCTCCGCGTGCGCTGTTTAGCACCGCGGATGATGCTCTCATAGCGCTGGTTCATCATGTAAGATTGAAGCTGCTGAGTCGTGTTGAGCGCAACGCCGACCAAGATCAAAATACTTGTTCCACCAAAGTAGAACGGTACTTTCAACTTATCGATCAAGAGAGTCGGCAAAACGACGATCGCGCTCAGGTACATTGCGCCGCCGACGTTAATTCGATCCATCACGCGCTGAATATAATCCGACGTGCTTTTGCCCGCGCGAATGCCCGGAATAAACTTGCCGCCTTTTTTGAGATTCTCGGCAATCTCCACGGGATTCAAAACGATTTCTGTATAGAAGAAACAGAAGAACACAATCAACATGACTTCTAAGACCAGATACAAACCGCCGCTCGGAGTGAGCGAATCTCGAAGTGCAGTGACCCATGGCTTATCGATAAATTGTGCGAGTGTTGCAGGAAACAGCAGCAGGGAACTTGCGAAGATCGGCGGGATAACTCCCGATAAGTTAATCTTCAGTGGCAAGTGACTGGCTTGTGAACCCAAGACGGCTTTACCGCCTCGCTGGGAGAAGTGAATTGGAATGCGGCGCTGGCCCCACTCGAGGAACACGATCAGACCAATCACGATGACCATCATCGCGAGGATGATCATTGCGACCAAACCGTTCATCGATTTGTTCACAACCATTTCGTAGAGTTGGAGCGCACCCTTTGGAATCCCGGCTGCGATACCCGAGAAGATGATCAGCGACGTACCGTCACCGAAGCCACGCTCTGTGATTTGCTCTCCAAGCCACATGATGAAGCAAGTACCCGCCGTCAGCGTGAGGACCGTCATCACTTGGAACTGCAAGAATCCTACGTGCGAAGAAAGTACGAGCGGTTTACCTTCGAAGTTCGAGTTCATCAACCACGAGCTAATCGCAAGACCCTGCACGATCGCAAGAACGACCGTTCCATAGCGAGTATACTGAGTGATCTTACGTCGGCCGGGCTCGCCTTCTTTTTTGATTTGCTCAAGCGCCGGAACAACGGCCGTCAAAAGCTGAAAGATAATCGAGCTCGAGATGTAAGGCATGATGCCGAGAGCGAAAATCGAGAATTGGTTCAACGCTCCACCGGTGAAGGTGTTGAAAAGGCCTAAAATTCCGCCCTGATTTTCGAAAAATTTAAATACGGTCGCGCCGTCAATACCTGGCGTCGGTACATGAACGCCGAGTCGGTAGATGACCAACATTGCCAATGTGAAAAGAATCCGTTTTTTAAGATCCGAGCTACCTGAGATATCTGCTGCCACGTTCACCTCGGAATTGACGAAGCCTCCTGATATTCCCAATGGGAGTTACCGGAGGCTCTGTTAAGAAAATTCGCTTTGCGAACTTTCGAGCTTCGCTTTCGCCAAGCCCACATAGATTCGCTATATTTCGCTAGAGATGGGCTGCTAGGCAACTGCTTCGCAAATTCCATCGCGCCGCAATAGGCTAAGCCTTCTTAGCAGCCTTTTTCAATTTTGATGGACTGAGCTTCTTTTTCAGAGGCGATTCATCAAATTTACGAAGGCGGATGACTTCCGTTTTACCGCCGGCTTTCTCGATCGACTCTTTTGCTGTTGCGCTAAATTTGTGCGCTTTCACAGTGAGACCTTTCGAGATTTTACCCGCGCCAAGAATCTTAACAAGTCCGCCGTTTACGAGACCCGCTTGTTTCAACGACTCTGGATTCACTTCACCTGAAAGTTTGTCGAGAGCCGCAAGGTTCACGACTTCATATTTCGTTTCGAAGTTCTTGTTGTTGAATCCCGACTTCGGAGTACGACGCATCAAAGGCGTTTGACCGCCTTCAAAACCCCAACGAACGCGTCCGCCAGCACGAGCCTTTTGGCCCTTGTGACCTTTACCCGCAGTTCCACCTTGGCCAGTTGCATGACCACGGCCTTTACGTTTCGTAACGCCTGTTGAGCCCCGACGGGGCATGAGTGACTCTAGAACGCTCATCGCTTCTCCCAATGCTGACCGGCGGTCAGCAAACGTTTTACTTCTCGACCTGAACGTCCACCATGTGCTGAACCTTCATGATCTGACCACGCATTGCTGGATTATCAGCCACAACCACCGTTTGGTGGCGATGACGAAGACCCAAACAGCGAACAGTGTTCCGCTGCGTTTCAGTGCAGCCAATCAGGCTGCGCTTCAATGTTACTTTAAATTTCTTAGCCATTTTCTCTACCCTTTACTCAGCCGACACAGCTTCGGTACGAAGCTGCGCAAGACCGTCTAGAGTTGCTCGAACCGCGTTGCTCGCATTTCGAGTCCCCACACATTTTGTCAGGATG
>JAYSST010000341.1:0-9626 GCA_043720435.1 Bdellovibrionales bacterium | reverse complement strand
CCGCATGTGTGCCGTTTATAAGCCCGAGTTTCGACGGACTGAAAAGGGTAGGGCCGTACTTCAAGGCCTGCAGGACGCATTCTAGGTGATTCTCTGTGTATTGAATCATCAAGAATCGGGTTCATTTTTCTCAGTCGAAGAGGTGCGCTGTTGGTTATAATACGACGCTTACTTACAATAAGCCTTCACATCGTGTTCGTCGCGTAAGCCGCGCGCACTGATCGAAGAGATGAAACGACAATTGAGTATCCTCGAAGGTTTCCGTATTTTTGCGTCGGACGCGCAGTTTGTCTTTGGAGAAAAAGGCGAAGTGACTCTCATCGACTCAGAATTATTCACGATCATCCCGGGCGGCGACGCCAAGGCGATGCGCGAAGTTCTAATCGAGCACCGTTGGCCGGAAAACTTGCGGACGATTAAAGCTCGGAGTGCTCTTCAAAAAATCAAAGCAGCGCCAGAGACGATGTAATCCCATAAGGACTTACTTTCGAGTGCCGCGCGTTTGTCGGTGATCCACGGAGTAAAATAGTCGGTGCTCATCGCGATACTCGCTGTTTGGCATTCGGTGTTTTTCTTGATTCCGATGTTCGCTGAATTGACGCCGGCGATGTAGGGCTCGCCATAAATTTCGACGATGATCGGTGCGCCAGAATCTCCGCGGCAGAATCCTCCGCTGCCGCTGGATTGATTGACCAAGATTTTTCGTCCTTCAAATTTGAAATCGCGCGCCAGACTTTTTTCGATTCTGCGCAGAACCTGCGAATCTTTCTGCGTTTCGTGGGTGATTCCAAAACCTAGAAGTACGGCCACGTCGTTCGTTGAAACCTTACCCACCGGTAGCAGGGGAACCCGTTGTTGATCAAGCGGCGCCGTGTTTTTTAACATCACGATCGCAACATCGGCGAAACTCTCGGGCGAACCATCGAACTCTTCGTGAATTTCAAATTTTTCGACTTCGAGTTCAACGGTTTGCAGGTGCTCGGGTAGACACCCCTCTTTGGTAACAAATTTCACTTCGACTGATTTAGGACTAACGCCGTCCACGCAGTGAGCCGCAGTTAGTACGAGCTGATTGCTTAAAAGCGTGCCCGTGCAGACATGGTCACGCCCATCACGTCTGATTTTAAGCATCGTGACGAGATTTTGATCCGGGTCGCTTCCGTCGACGGCTTTGCCGCCGATAATGCCGTTTCGGGTTCTGACGATGGGTTGGCAACGTTTGAGGTTATCGCCGATCTTAAACGCAATAGCCTGGGTTTCGACCGTGCTGCAACCAAGCGCAAAAGCGCTTGTGGACGCTGCCATGAGGTTGAGGAAGATCCGCTGCTTCGTTCCCATGCAGCAGACATAAAATAAATTCTGAAGAAGTACAAAGCCGGTGATGTCATTGAGAAATTAGGTGCACCGAGCAAGTCTTCTGCCTCGATCGTCCGCCCTATGTTACACCGTCCCTCATGGGTCGATGGTGTCGCGCACTTATATCTATTTCGGCATTGTCGTTCGCATCTTCCTTCGCCGTCGCGCAAGAAGCCGAGCCGGAGGCTAAGCTCACGTTCGCCGAAAATTCCGCTGAAATACGCCAAATCGTGCCCTCGCAAAATGGGATTGGCATCACGGCGCGAACCACAGGTGGCTTTGGCTTTATTTACGAAAGGCTTTTGGGCGAGCGCGTTCGGTTCCAATTCAATATGTTTTATGCCGGAGACCGCAGGCCCCTCATGGCTGAATTTAAGAAATCAAAGTCCGTTGGCGCGATGGACATGAGCGAGTCGAAACTTTTGAATGTATCGGCAGGAATTGATCGCTTTTTCTTTCTCACCGACGACGGCCGATGGTCGCTGATCACAGGTCTCGCTGCGACTTATTCGCAGAGCGAGGTCGAGACGAAGTTTTATCGGACTCTCTGCGGGCCTTTCTTTTGTGGTTTCGATCTTAATAATCCGCTCGTTGACAAGATGGAGCAAGATCGTGCGGTCAGCCTCATGTTTCGCTTCGGGGCTCGATACAGCGGTTTTAAAGCATTCGAAGTTAAAACCGATTTTTCGGCACTTCTCGTGGCACAGGTGAGGCGATCTCCGCCAATGGGCGAAATAATGGTGCCCGATGGACGAATGTTGAAGAATCCTCGAAACGACGGCTACCTCGGTTCGGAAATTGTACTTGGGTTTTGATATTTGTTCCAAAGGAACAGCTGGGTCGTATTCGCGGAGGCTCGGCGTTTGCAGAACTTAAGGATGTGAAAAAGCGCTCAGCATTTATCGTAAAAATGGCGACCTTCCTCATAGCTTTTGGTGGTGTGAACTTCCCACGCATGAGCTTGGCCGAGGCAGAGCACGTTCAGTGTGCTGCGCTCTTTCGTTCGGTACCGAAACTCGACACGCCCAAACAAGCAGCCGAATTTATTGCCGCGGTTCGCAGTGATCCTTTGGACGTTGCGTATGCATTTAAAATTTCGCCGACCGAATTCACATCGCTCGAAAATTTCGAATACATCGGTGCGCCGAAATCGTTTTTTATAGCGACATACCAGGGTGAAAAAGTTTTGTTGAAATCAAAGTTTAAGTGGGGACCACTTGACGTTGAGCATCGGCCCGAAGCCGCGTGGTATCACTTTCTTAGTCACCTCAGGCTTGGTCCTAAGTTTTACGGAACAACTCTCATCAACGGAAAGCGCTATCTCGTTCTCGAATTCATTGAAGGCACGCCGTCGAAGTTTCCCGACAAGGCTTCAGCCGAGAGTCAGCTCACGCAAGATAAAGTGAGTGAAATGAAACGGCAGCTGCGCATTCTCGAAAGTTTTCGTGTCTATGCGGCAGACGCGCAATTTGTTTTTCGAAAAGATGGTTCGGTCGTGCTGATTGATCCCGAGCTTTGGCGCCTTATCCGCCGTGCCGATGGAAATGAAATTCGAGTTGAGCACAACTACCTCATTCAGTGGATGAGACTTCAATGGTTCAAGGCTGGCAAACTTGCCGATGACGAAGTTTAGCGGGCGAACAGCTGCGGTTTGCCTTTTTGTCCGGGACGAACAGACCAGTGGTGCGCACAATTTTTCGAGCACGTGCACGCTTTGGCGGGAGACATTTCGTTGAAGCACGGATCACAAACCATCGCAGGGCTGTCGCAGCGTGCGCAGAACACGGGGTGTTCGGCGGCCTGACCGCAGTGCGGGCACGCGGTGAATTTCTGGCTCGCGCGGCCGTTACCGTCAACAGCCACGCGGTTGTCGAACACGAAACACTCGCCGCGCCATAAAGACGTTTCACGCGAAGCTGGGAATTTTTCGATGTAGTTTAAGATTCCGCCGTCGAGTTGGAAGACTTTTTTAAAACCTTTTTCTTCCATCGCGATGATCGCTTTTTCACAGCGAATTCCGCCGGTGCAGAAAATGTAAGTCTCTTTTTCTTTGTCGACGTTTTCGCTCGCGACTTGCGAATCGAGCCACTCTGGAAAGTCGGCGAATTCTTCGATGTTCGGACGGACCGCGTTTTCAAACGTGCCGATAGCCGATTCGTAATCGTTTCGGGTGTCGATCACCACGACGTCTGGATTTTGAATTCGGCGATGCCACTCTTCGGGCGACAAGTGCGTCTCTGACCGTTCATCTGGACGCATTTCCTTCGGTCGAATATCGGGGCGTCCAAGCGTGACGATTTCTTTTCGAACTTTGACGACAAAACCCATGAACGGGAGTTTTTCGCCAGCTTCAATGAAACTTGTTTTGATGTTGAGAAATTCTAAGCCCGGCGCAAGGAGGCCCGCAGTTTTTCGTACGAATTCGTGAAGGCTTGCTGATTCGCCGGCCATCGTCGCGTTGAGGCCTTCTTCTCCCAGGATGATCAGACCCGAAACGCCGGTTTGCTCGGCCAATTTACCCAGCTCGAGCTCGATGTGTGCGACCTCATTCTTCGTTAGCGTTGTGAAGTGATAAAACGTCTGAACTTCGGTTCGAGCTCGCGCGCGTGGTACAGGAGGCATCATAAGCCCCGAAATCTAACATAGCCGCTCTAAAATCTCAAACGGGGCGGTACCCCTAACGCCGCAAGCGTGGTATTCGAACAAGATGTCCGCTCCCCAAGAAACCGCCCAAACCGCCGAAATTTTGCGCCGTCGCACGTTTGCGATCATTTCTCACCCTGACGCAGGTAAAACGACGCTCACCGAAAAGCTGCTCTATAACGGCGGCGTTATTCATGAGGCCGGCGAAGTCAAAGGCAAACAAGGAACAAAAGCGGCAACGAGCGACTGGATGGCGCTTGAACAGCAGCGGGGGATTTCGATCACGTCTTCCGTAATGCAGTTCGATTACAAGGGACTTCGTGTGAACCTGCTGGATACTCCGGGTCACAAGGATTTCTCGGAAGATACTTACAGAACTCTCGTCGCAGCTGATTCGGCCGTCATGTTGATCGACGTCGCAAAAGGTGTCGAGGATCGAACCAAGAAACTCTACGAAGTCTGCCGATATCGCAACATTCCGATTTTCACGTTTATCAATAAGTGTGACCGCGAAGGTAAAGCTCCACTTGAACTTATCGACGAGATTGAGACGACTCTGAAAATGGCGTGCTGGCCCGTCACCTGGCCGGTTGGTGTTGGTGGACTATTTTTCGGAATCTATCATCGCACTCGCAAAATCATTTATCCGTACGAAGGTAAAGACGGCGATCTCGATACAACGCCGATTCCGGTTTCGGATTTCAACGATCCCGAACTTGATAAAAAGATACGACCCGATGTATTAGCGGCGTTCCGCGAAGAAATCGAACTTGTCGACGGAACTCTAGGTGAATTTAATCACCAGGCCTTTTTAGACGGCAAAATGTCGCCGACGACGTTTGGTTCGGCAAAACAAGATTTCGGAGTCGATCTGTTCTTGGATCTTTTCAAAGATTGGGCGCCGGGACCAGCTCCGCGGAAAACCAAATCGGATCTCGTCGTAAAACCGCTGGATACAGCGTTCACGGGATTCGTTTTCAAAATGCAGGCGAACATGGACCGAAAACACCGCGACCGCGTCGCCTTCATCCGCATTTGCAGCGGAAAATTCGAGCGCGGGATGAAGGTTCATCACATGCGCCTCGACCGCGAAATTCGACTTTCGTTCTCGTCGCAATTCATCGCACAAGATCGCGAAACCGTTGACGAAGCCTACGCCGGAGACATCGTCGGCGTGAACGACACCGGACTCTTCCAAATCGGCGATTCCATCACCACTGGCAAAAAAGTCGTCTTCGAAGACATCCCGAAATTCCCGCCAGAACTTTTCGCGCGGCTCTCGGTGAGTGATGCGATGAAACGTCAAAAACTGCAAAAAGGTGTGAAGCAACTTTCCGAAGAAGGTGCCATCCAACTTTTCATCGATCCGTTTGTCGGTCACCAAGATCCAATCATCGGTGTTGTCGGAGAACTGCAGTTCGAAGTTTTGATTTATCGTCTCGAAGACGAGTACGGCCTTGATGTGAAGCTTGTGCGAACTCCGTTCAAAGTGGCGCGTTGGCCGAAAGATAAAGACGGAAAGCCGACGTCAGATCTGAAAGGTAATCTTCAAGTATTCCGCGACATGAATGAAAACCCGGTAGTCCTTCTCGAGCAAGAGTGGGACCTGAACTGGGCGAAAAAAGAAAACCCGGGCATCGACTTCGCCTCAAGCATCAACACCGTCCGCGACGACCAATACCAGCTATAGCTATGCGCGCGCGCCGGAGACGGCTGCGAGGTCGTCTGGTCGAAGCGCCATTTATAAGTGGCAGACCTGTATTTTCAAAGGTCGTCCCGGGGAAACCTCCGCGCTCGCGCTTGGTTCACGACTTGAAGCCGTCGCGGTTTGCGTGATCGCGCCACCACTTTTCTAGGACCTTTTCGATCTGCGATTTTGAGAGTTTTGAAATCACCACTGCTGCCTGTTTCAGTTCGGCCGGCAGATTTTCACGTAATGTTTTGCTAGAGGCTTTGCCAGAGGAGCCGCTGCGCAAGGAGGTGCATGTGCCTTTTGTTCCAAGTGATTTTTCGATGAGTGGGGTTAGGGCTTCGACAGTGACTTCACTTAGCGGGCGGTCGACCCAGATGCCGATGCTCCAAGTGCAGGTGAAGGAGCCATCGGATTCGGCGATGTGCCAGTAGGTGGAGGGCCAGTAGGCGAGGTCTCCAGGGCTAGCAGATAATACGACGGAGTTTTTTTTAAATTCTTCGTATGAGAACGCTTCTTTTAGTTCGGGATGTTTCGCGACAAACGCTGGGTCCCAGAGTCGGAATGTTTTTCGGCCTACGACCGGAATGCTGAAGACGCTGCAAGGATCGATGTGGACTCCGAAGGGCGTACGTTTGTAGTTTCCAAGGTAAAGACCCATTTCTGAGAAACGATTGGGAATTCCAGTGAATTCATATAGACCGCGAACAAATCGACCTAGAACTTCGCGTTTCACGTCGCTGCTTGGCAGGACTTGCATCAGTTCATCACACACGAGGCCGTAGTCCGAAAATTCAGCGCTGATGCGCCGGTTGTAACCTTCGAGTGAGAGGTCAGTCGTGACCGGTAAGTGTTCGATCGCTTCGAATGATTCGAGGCGAACACTATTAACATAAAATTTGATGCCATCGACCGAATCGCGTTTACGACAACGGTCGCAGTACTTAACGAGGAGATTAAATATTTCCTTCGAGTCGATGGCAGTAACATTAGGAAAAGCGACGTCGCTTTTCTGCGGCGACCGCGATGACTTAAACGCGACAGGTTTTTTTTCCCAGTAGAGGCGAGAGAAATTCGACCAAAATGGGCGGGCGGCGGCAGATTTTATGGCCGAGGTTCTCGACTGCTTTGTTCGGGTCATAGTGGCGAAACGTAGTTTTATGGCGACGGGTTGGCAAGCGATTGCCGGAGAAACCTACGCTGCTTTTTCGGTAGAGAGCTGTCGGATGTAAGCCAGAAACGACGAGCTGCAATCTGTGATCTGAATACCGTACGATTTCATGTCAGGGTCACGGCGAATGACGACGCCGTGAACCGCAGTTTCGAGGGTATCCGATATCGCGATTGTCAGCGTCAGTTCGCCACTAGATGGAAGCGGGCTTTGGCTGGAGTCGAGCTGAATTTGAGCACCGTTTTCTGAAATGTCGAGAATAACCCCGGTGTGAGTCGTCGTCCCAGAGCCTAGAGACCGAACCGCGATCGTCGTCGGAAGTTTGACCGCAAAACGGCGGGCGCGCCGCTTGCTGATGCGTGGATCAAGTTGAAAAACCCATTTGTAGTCTTCATCGCTTGGATAAAGTGCTTCGACACGCCCGCGTTTAGCCGGGTCGACTGTTTTCATTGTGTCTGTTTGTTTAAGAAATAATTCTTCGAGCAGTGATACACTTTTTGATTGAAAAGATTCGAGATGGTCGACTTCCGTATACTGGCATGACGGATCCGTTTTCGGATCTTCCAAAAAAAGCTTTTCGAGTGATTTTAGCTTCGTAATTCTTTTGCCATTGCCGCGGATTTTTTCGCGGAACTTTTCTGCCGTTACGAAAAGCGGAACTGTCGGATCGTTGCCGGCGGAAGGGAAAGTGCGCCCCGCGGCTCCGTTGATCGGAACGAAACCAAACATAGCGCGGTAATAGTCGACAACGCCCGGCTGTGCGCCGATGATAATCTTCTTAACTCCGAGGTGGTTGACGCAGTATTCGTGCAAGTATCCGACGAGCAGATGAAAGATTCCGCTCGAAGGTGCGAGATATTTATGATCTATCGCAAGGCTTGCGATTTCACAGATGCGGCCATCTTTTTCAGACAAATGTGCGGCTCGCTCACTGGAAGTTAAGATTTCTGCCAGCGGAAAATCGAAGGGATTAAAGCAGACGACGGTCGCCGTGCAGATGATAGTGGCACCAGACCGAGCGACGACAACGGCCGTCGTCGGTGTCATAATTTGTGGGATGACTCGAAGTTTTGATTCGTGTTTGAAGGCGATGCCGCGGCGTTGATAAGATTCGTAAAGCAATCGAGCGGCGGCGATGTAGTCTTCGTTTGTTTTTGCTAGCCCAATAGAAAGCTTCGCCGGACGCGGAAGACCGGGATCAACCGTGCGAAGTATTTCAATTTCGCGATGTTCGTCGAAAAGAAATTTGAGCATACGAACTTATCGGTTATCAATGGCGACCTCTCGAGCGTCCGAGTCGCGATCAGTCTTTGGTGATAACAATTCGAGCTGGCCAATTGGCTAGGACCCATTCGGAAAGCGCTATAATTTGGCTATCCCGCCCAACCGCAATGCAGCCGGCCGTCCAATTTCTCACCAGGGTGACATCAGGATGACAATGAAGACCGCGAGTCGGTCCGTGAATGCCAATTGCACTTCCCGTATGTCCTGAAGATATATTTAGTAAATTTGGATAGCCGACCGGAATGAACATTCCAAACATCTTCGAATGTCGAGGATGGCCCAGCCAATATGTACCAAAAGGAGACTTTCGGTTTCCCTCGCGGGTTTTACCGATGCCATGGCTTCCGATGACAACCTTCATCGCGAACTCTGCTTTTTGGCTTACGCACGCAACGAGCGTATTTGATTTTCCTAGGTACACGAGTTCTTTCGTTCGCAACTTGCACATGTCTGCCGGTAACAAAGAGACAAGAACCTCGGTTCGTTGAATCTGTTCGGCTTTGAAAAAGCAGTCTTCGTCTTTGTAGATCAAGCCGTGATCGTAAGCGTCGCGCGCAGTTCTGATGTTCTTTGCGGTGAGCGGCAATGGACCTGCCGACAACGGGTCAAGCGCGCGTGAGGTAACGGAAATCAAACTGACTGCGACCAACGCACAAAGTGAAAGCGCGAGCAGTAAAAAAACCGTGAAACGAGAATTCAAGAAGTAGCTCCTCGTGAGCTACTTCTACTGCCAGTTTAGTACTCGCAGTTGTAGTTCACACCTTTGATATTCAGTGTTGCATGCCGGGCGAAGCCTGATCGTCTATCATGGAAAACTGTGAACACAACCGAACCGTCGCGTTCCTTGCAGAGATTACCACCGGCGGTGAAGGTGTGTATGTCAACTGTTCCACCGAGCGCGTTGAAGGCCGACGATGGCGTATTGGCTCCGCAGGTACCGATCGAGGGAGATGTCACGGTTCCGCTATCGACCACATAGCTCGAGGGACGCATGTTTACGACAAATGTCGTTCGCGTTTTTTGAGCGGCAGCCAATTCGATGGCCTCTTTGCAGGCCATTGTCTGAATTATGGGCTGCGCGGCTTCACGCTCTTCGGTTTCAAAGTTCATTGCCGGACGTGCGTAGGCCATGGTCGCTGCAACGAAAGTGATAAGAAAAGCGAAAAGGACGAGCGCAACGCGCTGAAGAGTCGGAAACATGAAACCCCCGGAAAATGCCGTGTGAAAATGTTTGGTCAGTGTCCGCTCATGCGAGCGGCGCGCCATGATAGACTCGTCGTTCGCGAAACTAGGCGGTCTGCGTGAACTGACGGGGAAATCTCTTCAGGCTGGTGACAGCAAGGGACTACAAAGTTACAGTGGATTTATGTTTGATTCATTGAGCGACAAGCTTCTCGGAAGTCTCAAAAAACTGCGCGGACAAGGCAAGATCTCGGAAGAGAACGTTCAAGATGCCATTCGCGAAATTCGAATGAGTCTGCT
>JAYSST010000340.1:0-1531 GCA_043720435.1 Bdellovibrionales bacterium | reverse complement strand
TTGAAACTCCTGCCGGTGCAAGCCTTTCGGCGACTGATGACGTTGCGAAAAAAATCGAAGCGAACCTGCGGACCTACCCTGAAGTCGAAGACCTTTTGACCACGGTCGGCAGTTCGCAGGGTGAAAGTAACAAGTCGAATATTTTTGTCAGGCTGGTCAAATCGAAACTGAGAAAAGAAAACACGACGAAAATCAAAGATCGTATGCGTGAAGGCCTCAAGGGATTTGCCGAATTCAATCCTATGGTCACCGACCAGCCGTCGCAGGGCGGCCGCCCATTTAATTTAAATATTGTCGGACAAGATCTCGAAGCGCTTATCCCATATTCCGAGAAGGTTCTCGCGCGTGTACAGAAAATGACTTCACTTCGCCAAGCGGACAGCTCCTATCGCAAGGGTCGGCCGGAATATCAAATCGTGCTGAAGCCCGAGATTGCGGCGATCTCGGAAGTCACGATGGGGACGCTCGGACAAGATCTGCGGGCGCAAATTGAAGGCAAGACACCGGCACTGTTCCGAGAAAAAGGCGTCGACTACAATGTTCGCGTTCGATTGCAAGACGATCAACGGAGTCTCGAGAAGGACTTCGCTCGCATGCGAGTGCCGAACTTAAGCAATCGCCAGGTGCCACTTCAAAACGTCGCGACACTTGTCGAAGTCAAAGGACCGACGACGATCCTCCGCGAGAATCGTACCCGCTACATTCAGCTGTCTGCCGATATGGTCCCCGGCGGCGCCGGCCTCGGCGGGGCGATGAAGGAATTGAATGAATTGTTTAAGCGTGAATTGAAGCCGCCGGCGGGACTGAGCTACAGCTTTGTTGGGGAAGCAGAGCGGTTCGCCGAACTGATGACCAACATGCTCGTCTCGCTCGGACTTGGTATGATGTTCATCTACCTCGTCCTTGCAAGCCTCTTCGGTTCGTTCTTAACACCGCTCACGATCATGCTCGTGATTCCACTCGCAGCATGCGGCGCTTTCATTGCCTTAGCCGCCACACGTTCGAGTTTCGATTTGTTCTCGATGATCGGCTGCGTGATGTTGATGGGTTTAGCTACCAAAAACTCGATCCTACTGATCGACTTCGCCGTCGCCCGACACAAAGAGGGAATGGATCGAGTCGAATCACTTTTAAAGGCAGGCGAGACGCGACTGCGTCCGATCTTGATGACAAGTCTTGCACTCATCGCCGGAATGATTCCCGTTGCGATTGGACTTAACGAGGCATCGAAATCTCGAACCAGTCTTGGGATTGTAGTTATCGGTGGCACGATCAGCTCGACGCTGCTCACGCTTGTTGTGATTCCCGCGGCGCACATCTTCATTGACCGATTTCAAACTTGGTTTCTATTAAAATACCGCGGCATCTTCGGACATGACGAGTCGTCGATATGATCGCCGCGGCAGCTCTGCTTATCGCAACTCATATTTGGTTCTTCACCGCCATTAGTAAACGCCGCAACGACATCGCGGACGTCGCTTGGGGACTTGGCTTTATTCTGTTGGGCGTCGTCGAGGTGTTAGCTCGTGGC
>JAYSST010000339.1:0-1536 GCA_043720435.1 Bdellovibrionales bacterium | reverse complement strand
ACGACGATTGGATGAAGAGCCAAAAGCTCACGTAGCAGATCTTTCGGTGCCACTGCACCGAAAGCAGTGTGTGCCGGCGGCACACACGACATAGAAGGAGGCCGTTATGGCTTTGGAAAAAGATTGGTCATCAAAGAATTACAGTTTCGAAACTCGTGCGATTCACGCAGGCCAAGCGCCAGACCCGACGACTGGAGCCATCATGACTCCTGTCTATTTATCGTCGACATACGTGCAAAGTTCGCCCGGGGTCCATAGCGGTTTCGAATACAGCCGAACGCACAATCCGACTCGAAAAGCGTACGAGGCGTGCCTAGCAAATCTTGAAAACGGAAAGCACGGATTCGCCTTCGCGTCTGGCTGCGCGGCTTCGACAACCATCATGCACCTCTTGAAAGCCGGCGATCATGTTGTGGCTGGCGACGATATGTACGGCGGCTCATTCCGCTTGATGGATAAAGTCATTCGTCACAATGGAATCGACTTCAGTTTCGTCGATTTGACGAACCCAGAGAATCTGGCCCGAGCAATCAAACCCAATACGAAAATGTTGTGGCTAGAAACTCCGACGAATCCAATGCTCAAGCTCGTCGATATTCGAAAATTAAGTGCGATGGCGACGGCGAAAGGAATGATCACCGTTGTCGACAACACCTTCATGAGCCCATACTTCCAGCGCCCACTCGAACTTGGCGCAACCATCGTCGTTCACTCGACAACAAAGTATATTAACGGGCATAGCGACATCGTCGGCGGAGCTCTCGTTACTTCCGATGATAAGCTCGCCGAGAAAATTCAGTTCCTGACAAACTCGATGGGTGGAATTCAAGGCGCGTTCGATTCTTTCTTGGCGATGCGCTCGCTGAAAACTCTCGCAGTTCGCATGAAACAACATGAACTGGGTGCCGCGGCTGCCGCGAAATTTCTAGAAAAACACTCGAAAGTGGAACGAGTCATTTACCCAGGCTTGGCTTCTCATCCACAACACGCGCTAGCCAAAGAGCAGATGTCTGGCTTCGGCGGAATGATCACCTTTTATATCAAAGGCGGAATGACCAGCGCTCGGACTCTTCTAGAGAGCGTGAAAATTTTTGCACTTGCTGAGAGTTTAGGCGGCGTGGAATCGCTAATCGAACATCCGGCTATTATGACGCACGCCTCTGTTCCAGCAGAAACCCGAAAGATTTTGGGAATTGACGACGGCCTGGTTCGCCTTAGCGTTGGGATCGAAGACATCGAAGATTTGCTGCGAGATCTCGATCAGGCATTGGCAAAAGCGTAGCCTTCGAAAGCTCGGGGTCCGCCGGTTCCCGTTTGACAGGGCGCTTCGGGCTGCGATACCCCTGTCCCTCCTCGCGTGTTGTAACGCGTTCTTGCGCGGCCAGGTAGCTCAGTCGGTAGAGCAATGGATTGAAAATCCATGTGTCGGCGGTTCGATTCCGTCCCTGGCCACCACTTATTCTCTTTTGCAGTTTTTGTTTGCCCGACGTGCGCGCCGCTTCGTCTCTTGCTCACGTCCCAGGGACAGGAAAAATT
>JAYSST010000338.1:0-1541 GCA_043720435.1 Bdellovibrionales bacterium | reverse complement strand
TAGTGTTTGAACTTCTGACGTTTCAAGAACTGAATCCAAATTGCGCCCGTCATATACATCACTAGCGTGTAGAGTGCCGCTGGAACAGCCATCGCCATGCTATTCATCATCCCTGGGCTTGATGCGATAGCAATCGCAAGTGTTCCGTTGTGTATTCCAACTTCCATTGCAATCGCAATCGAATCGTTATGCGAAACTTTCAACGCTCTTGGGATGAAAAAACCCACCGCCATACTGCCGAGATTAAAAAGCAAAACGGCTAATCCAACGGGTCCGATTCCACCTAGTATGAGCTCGCGTTCCTTCGATACGGTTCCGATCACAATCACCAATAGAAAAACGATTGAAAAAATGTTTATCGGCTGTCGCATTTTGGCAGCGACTAACGGTGCACTGGCATGCAGCCACATCGCAAGAACCATCGGCACAGTTACGACAAGCAGAACCTGAACGATTCTTGCGGACTCCGCTGGGACCGTCGCCGCTTCACCGAAGAAATGAGCATAGGCATACTGAATGAGAATCGGCAGCGTCACGATTGCTGTTAAAGAATTTAGCGCAGTCAACGTCACGTTCAGAGCGACATTCCCGCCGGCGAAATGACTCATAAGATTCGCCGTCGGCCCACCCGGCGCAGCGGCCAAGATCATCAATCCCATACCAAGCACCGGTGACAAACCGAAAACAGTCGCGAGCGCAAGAGCCAGTACTGGCAACAAAATAATTTGGCAGAAAAGGCCTATCAAAATCACGCGCGGCATCTTGAAGAGTCGTGTGAAGTCCTGAATCGTCAGCCGAAGACCAAGCCCGAACATCGTGACCGCGAGCGCCAACGGCAGGACTACAGAAATGATTGTTTCGGTCGACATCAGTCCCCTCAAGTTTGAGTAATTAAGGTGAGCTTAACTTGGACCAGGCGTTTTACAAAGAAAAAGGGACTTCTTTATGAAGTCCCTTGATCGTGATTCATCGAATTCGAATTCCCGTTCTGCTTTACTGTCCGTTCAACTTCATGAGTTCAGTTCGAGCCAACGAAGCTTCAATTTCGGCGTCTGTCATCGGAACCACATGCTTGTTCTTGTTAGGACAGAATCCGCGCTTCTCTGCACTCTTAACATCGAACTTTTTGCTGAGGATATTCAAGCAAGCGTTCTGGGTCATGCACACGTCGTTCGGCGTTCCGTTTTGTCCGACAAAACTGCCGCTTATAATTCCGACCTTCAGAGATTTGCCTGGACCTTCAAGTACGCAGACATATTGCAGTGCACTCTTTTTGCGGCCCGAATAATGGCGCTCGTTTTTATCATCATCATCAGAACTATTGTCATCAGAACTGTCATCGTCAGAACTATCATCGTCGTCGCAGTCGTCATCATCGGAATGGCCCGGTGGCAGATTGCCCGGTGGTCGGTATCCTGGCGGTCGATACGGTGGCGTCGCCGTTGGTGGCGGAGTCGCATTCGGCGGTGGTGTTGCAGTCGGTGGCGTCGCCGTTGGCGGAGGTGTCGGGCTCGCAGCCGGGTCACCATCACCAGTATTGA
>JAYSST010000337.1:0-3702 GCA_043720435.1 Bdellovibrionales bacterium | reverse complement strand
CTTGCGCCACCGTTCGACAATGTACGCGTTGCAAGCGCGCCGGTGCCGGTCGACCGCAACATTTTTGCGCGAGACGACGTCACTCGCCGAATGATGCTGGCCTACCAGGGGTTGCCAACGCTGCATCCGATGACGGCGAGCCAATTCAACAAGGACGTCGACGCCGCTTTCAAGGCTCGCGGTGGTTACAGCGCCGCAGCCTTTCAAGGCGTCTTTGAGTATCTAAAAAGCGATCAGGCTTACATTCAGTACGCACCAACTGGTACCTACAAACCGACCAGCTATACCGCAGTTTTAACGGACGACACCTTACTTGAAAAATTTCGCGGAAAAATCGTGATCATCGGACGCGATATTCAAACGACGTCGAAGGATTATGTTCGGACTCCGTACTCGCGCGAGATCGTTGCGATGACGATCGTCGAACTGAATGCAAATATGTTCGATACTTTGATTCGAAACTCTGCGCCTATTCAGGCGCCGCCTTGGTTGAATCAACTGATCACCGGACTGATATCTTATCTTACCGTGTTGGTCGTGCTCACGCTGAAGCCAACTAGCGGACTTTTAATTCTGCTGTCGACAATCACCGGCTATTTTACGGTTGCTCTCGTTGCTTTTACATTCGCCGACTACTGGGTAGATGCCGCGCATCCGTTTTTGGCCGTCTTCATTTGTTACTATTTTTTCATCCCCTATCGCCTGATCATCGAAAACCGGCGCAGCTGGGAGTACTATCAGAAAAACAAGTTGCTGACTCAGGTTGAAGAACTCAAAACGAATTTCTTGTCGATGATGTCGCACGATTTGAAGACGCCGATTGCCCGCATTCAGGGGATGGCCGATGTCGTGCGATCCGATCCGAATCCGCTTTCACCAAGACAAACGGAGGCGGTCGATACGCTTCGTCGATCTAGTGACGAACTGCTTGAATTCGTCAGCGGCGTCTTAAATTTGGGACGAATTGAATCAAAGGCGATTCAGCTGCACTTGACGTCGAAAGACGTGAACGAACTTGTACGCGAAGTCGTGACGAAACTCGATTACCTGGCGCGTTCGAAACACATCGAAATTCGCACCGAATTCGACACTCTTTTCAGCATAAAATTCGACGTCGATCTGATTCGACAGGTGTTTTCGAACTTGGTGGAAAACGCCATTAAGTACAGCCCCGAGAATACCTCGATCCTTGTAACCTCCGAGGAACGAGATGGCTGGGTGACGGTGCAGGTCTCGGATCAAGGCCCTGGGATACCAAAGGATGAACTTCCTCACATCTTTATGAAATTTTATCGTAGTCGAAATGCCAAAGGCTCAACTATTAAGGGGTCTGGCCTCGGTCTCTATCTTGCTAAATACTTTGTTGAATTACATAAAGGACGAATCCAGGTGGATTCCAACCTCGGGCAGGGAACTACTTTCACGGTTGAACTTCCTACAGCCTAAACCGTTTTCGACAGAGGGACTGACCTATGCTTCGAATACTCGTTGCAGATGATGATGCAGGTCTTCGTTTTTCGGTTCGCGAAGCGCTAGCTTCAGTGAAACGTTACGAGGTGCATGAAGCTCACGATGGTCTTGAGGCCGTTGAGAAAATCCGTGCAGAGCGTTTCGACCTCGTCGTCCTCGACGTTGATATGCCGCGACTCTCGGGTCTCGAAGCGTTGAACTTGATCAAAGAGTACGACCCGTCGATTCAAGTCATCATCATGACCGCGTATGCGAACATCGATGATGCTGTCGCAGCTGTCAAAGAGGGTGCCTACAACTACCTTTCGAAGCCAGTCGCGTCTCAAGATCTTTTGAGCATGGTGGATCGCGCGCTGAAGGCGCAGTCGCTGATTTCAAGCATCGCGGCGAGTGCGCCGATTTTGACCGAAGCGGGTCGAAAGATCATCGGTTCGTCGAACGAAATGCAGAAGGTGTTCAACATCATCAATCGACTTTCGAAAGTCGATACGCCTGTTTTGATTCGCGGAGCCTCGGGAACTGGTAAAGAGCTCGTGGCTCGCGCCGTTCACTTCAATAGCTCACGGAAAGACGGAAAATTTGTTGCGATTAACTGCGCTGCGATTCCTGAGAACCTTTTTGAGAGCGAACTTTTCGGTCACGAAAAAGGTTCGTTCACTGGCGCGCACGAACGCAAAATCGGCAAATTTCAATTTGCTGAAGGCGGCACTCTTTTCTTGGACGAAATGGGTGAGATGCCTGTCACGATGCAGGTGAAACTGCTGCGCGTTCTGCAGGAAAAAGTATTTACGCCCGTGGGTTCGAACCGCGACATCGAGTCGAACGTTCGTGTCATCGCAGCGACGAATCGTCCGCTCGAGCAGATGATCGCCGATGGCCGGTTCCGCGAAGATCTCTATTATCGTTTAAACGTTGTTCCGATTTACTTGCCGGCTTTGGCCGAGCGAAAAAACGACCTTGAGAATCTCGTTAACGGATTTATCAAGAAGTTCAACTTGGCGCACAGCAAGCGCATCACGAACGTTGCCGCGGATGCGATGACGGTCTTGAAGCGTTACAGCTGGCCAGGTAACATTCGCGAACTCGAGAACGTCATCGAACACTGTTTTATTCTCGAGACGACGAACACGCTGTCGCTCAATTCGATTCCTGAAAACGTATTGACGGCCGTTGGTGTTCAACTCGGCTCTGGAATTTCAGAATCGGTCTTGGAAACTGCGGGCCTAGGACTTAGCGCACGTTCACTTGCAGGCCCCGGCGCAGAAGCTGTCGTGGGTGACGGCAGCGACGTGGACGACGAGCTCGATGGCGAGATTTTAGACGGCGAAACTCTCGACGGTTTGGAAGCCGGTGCAGAAGACAGCAGTATCGCGAGCGTGTCTATTGGCGGCGATACTCTGGATTTCAACAAGCACAAAGAAGCGTTCGAACGTGAGTTCATCGTGAAAGCGCTGAAGACGTTCAAGGGCCGCATCAATCAGACGGCTTTACACGCGAACATTCCGAAAAAGACTTTGCTTCGAAAAATCGAGAAGTACGGAATCATCGCGCGCGATTACGCCGATCCGAAGTAGACAGCGCTGCGCCTGCTGCGCTTGTCCGAGGCGGCGGCGGCTTCGTTCTGCGGCTAATGTGCACTATCTTTTTCTTCGTGCGTTTTTCGCTTCTCGGCGAATAACAGCCGAGGTTCCGGAAATGAAGAATGTTTCGGTGCTTTCATTTGCGCGATTTGTGCAGCTTGAGGCGTCAAGTAGCGCGACGCGCTTGCTTAGAGAACAGCGTCTGCTGGAAGAACGTCGTTGTCAGGGTCCGGCTCTGGGAGCGACTTTGCCTCGAGCAACTTCGGCTCTAGCGATTTTCCATCGACTAACTTCAACGGCCGTTTAGTCTTTTGCATCATTTGCTTCGCTCGCTCGGTGCGACTTTCGGCTTCTTCAAAAACCGAGCGCGGACTTTTGTTGGCGAGTTCAGCGGTGATGCCGCGAACGACTGCGGCCATCTTCGGGTCATTGAAAACGAGAACTTGTTCGTTGTTGTTTTCGGCTCCTTCGCTGAAATTGAACGAAGTCCCGACAACGGCGAAGTCGCCCATACTCATGATTTTGTGATGGATCTTCGCCGTCACTTCGTGGCTCGCGCCTGCGAGCCACACACGGGTTTTTCCATAGCTAGTCGGCGCCACCCGGATACTACCTCGCAAAGCAGCGAGCTGCTCTTGACTAAGCCGTTTCA
>JAYSST010000336.1:0-3707 GCA_043720435.1 Bdellovibrionales bacterium | reverse complement strand
GTGAATAAATCGCCGTTGCTGAAATCGCAACGATACCCCATGATCAAATTATGGCAAACGAGTCGTCTTCGATCGGTCCTCGTGAATGGCGCAAGATCGGCTTCATCGGAACCGGTCATATGGGTCAAGCGATGATCCAGGCTTTTATTGAAAGCGGTCGTGTACCAGCTTCCAAAATTTACGCGACAAATCGTTCCGACGGAAAACTCAAGAAGATGCAGGAGCAATACGGCATCAATGTTGTTGCGACGAATGAGCAGCTCATCGATGCGGTTGAGATCGTCATCATCGCCGTGAAGCCGCAAGATTTAGCCGCGATGCTCGAGCCGATCGCGAGTACGTTTCTGGCGAGTCACATCGTGATTTCTCTCGCTGCAGGCTTTTCTTTGCGTTCGCTGCAAAAGTTGCTGCCCGAGGTGAAGGCAATGATTCGCGTTATGCCGAACACACCGGCAACGATTCGGCGGGCGGTTTTGGGTTACTGCCTTGGCAAAGATGCGTCGACCTACGGGCCAATGGTGGAGGATCTATTTTCGCCGCTCGGTCTCGTTGTGCCTGCGCCAGAAGGCGAACTTTTTCAGGCGTTAACCGTGGCCGCTGCTTCGGGACCTGGTTTTGTTTTTGAACTTATGCAGTATTGGCAGGAGTGGATGGAAGAGCACGGCTTCGAGCCCGACGTCGCGCGCCAGATGGTCGTCCAGACGTTTCTGGGTGCAGCTGAACTTGCTGTGAAGAATAAGGACATGTCACTCCACGACCTTCAAGACCGCGTGGTATCGAAAAAAGGAGTCACCGCCGCTGGACTTCAGTCGATGCGCGAACTCGAAATCGAACGTGCGCTCCGCTACAGCTTCGAAAAAGCAGTCCTCCGCGACTCCGAAATCGAGCGCACCACCGCCCGCGACTAAGGGTACCCGGTTCTTTTTGCAGAAGCGACGCGCCACAGGTGGCGGCGGCGCTTCTGCAAAAAGAACCGTAAATTCAGAAATCCGTAGTTGAGGGGTCCGGTTCTGGACCTTGGGCCGTTGTCGAAAGTCCAGCTCCTTCGTACCCTGATGAAGTACCGGTCTCCTCTGAAAGTGTGTCTACCTGACATCTTCCGTAGACGCGTCGTTTCTGCAAAAGGAACCGGGTACCTTTAGATCCCAAGGAGGGAATCGTGAGAATTGCGCCAATCGACATCGCCCACAAAAGTTTTAATCGAAAAGTTATGGGCTTGGATCCGGATGAAGTCGCGAATTTTTTGCGCGACATCGCCGACCAGATGGAAGAATTGATTCGCGAGCGCAATGCTTTGAAAGAGAACTCACGTCAAAAAGACATCAACCTCATTGAATACAAAGAGCGCGACGAATCGTTGAAAACGACTCTTACGACGGCATCGCGGATGGGGGATCAAATTCGTTTCGATGCTGAACGTGAAGCGAAACTAATTGTGGCGGACGCCTCTCACAAAGCTGAACTCGTTATGCGCGATGGCCGTGATCAGCTGAAGCGAATGTATCAAGAAATTGCAGATATTAAAAAATTGCGAATGCAGTTTGAAGTGAATTTACGTGCGCTTTGCCAAGCGCACGTCGGGATGATCGAGCAGAGCCATGTTGCGCTGCCGGATCCGCAAATCAACTTGGCGCATGCGGCGGCGATTACGTCTCCGCAGGTGTACGCTACACATCCCGCGCATCAGGCCATTGCGCAAACGGTGGCGCAGACTGTAGCGCAGACGCAGAATGCAGCGACTCCAGCTCCGATTGCGCAACAGGTTCCGCAAGCGCAACCTACGGGCTATACGCCGCAACCGGCTTCGCAGGGTCCGGCGACTCGACCCGCTCCGCGATTCCGTAATCCGCTTGCTCCAACTTGAAGCGAAGAGCGCTAGACGCGCCTTCTTTCGTAGTTTCAAAACGAAAAACCTCTGTCGAAATGACAGAGGTTTTTTTTCGGGATTAGCCTCACGACCGGATCGCAAGTGCTGAAACTAACTTTGGCTTGAATTAGAAGTCGCCGATAACCGCAGCGAGTTCTGGGTGGTCGATGAAGGGATTGCGATTTCCCTGAATTTTGTAAATCGCGTCGTTCCGATCGCGTTCTGCTTGATCGACGGGATCAAGTCGATGCCAAGCCTGTAAGAACGCCTCTTCTCGCGGATCGATGGCTAAGTGATATCGAATCGAAAAGTAAAAGAGTGCCCGCGCCACGTTTCCTTTATGAGCAACCGGTGGTTCAAAAACTTCTTCAGAGCCGCCGTTCGCCGTTCCGCTTTTCACCGTCGCACACTTCAGCGGCTTGAACGGATTGGCAACATCGCCAAATTTGTGGTTGCCCCGAATTGAGTTCATTTGCGAGTCAGTCGGGAAGAGATGATGCAGATCGCTCTTCTGAACGTCTTTTCCCATCGAGCGATTGAAGCGGCTCTGCGGCCACGTGTGTTCCGTGTTGAGCACCGAGTCCGCTGGTATCTTGCCGGGACCGATGCCTCCGCCAAAGTTCGCGTCAGTGTATTCTCGTTCGCAGTAAACGTCCTTCAACTTGTAACTGCCAGGCGAACCCTGCAAGTGAAGCGAGCCCATAAGAACGCGACGTGCGGCACCGTAGCCGATTGAGCTGTGCTGATAGCAGCTGATGGCTGCGGTGTCGCAAGAAGAACTGATCGTGTCGACACCGCTACGATTCCGCATATGTTTCGATTCAAGAATTTTTCCGATGAGGGCAACAAGATCTTTGTCGCCTTTGCCAGCAGCGACTTGTTTGTAGAATTCTTCGCCGTAATAACCGTGCTGGGTACCTAGCGAAACTGCAAAGGCAGTGGATCCAAGCGACGCAAGCGACAGAATTCCGATCAGTAGAGATGCACGTAGGCTGTACATAATTTTTCCCCCTCAGAAAAAACACGCAGTTCACGCACGTACAAACTTTAATGGAACAGCGGCTATGTCAAAAAAAGTTTGTGTTGGGTTTCACAATCCACGCGGCACAGCATTTCTGACGGGAGGAGTACGATCTACTTGAACGTTTCTGATAGAAAAGCGCGCATCGCTTCCCACGAACGTGTGTCTGCATTTGCGTTGTACGCTGCACCTTTTGTGTTGTCAGTCCCAGCGGCTTTCTCGGTGAACGAGTGGACGGCTCCGCCGTACTTTATGAGCTGCCAGTCAATTTTGTTTTTACGCATCTCTTCCTCGAAGGCAGCAAGCTCTCCAGGTGGCACATACGGATCATCTGCGCCGTGCAAAGCGAGAACGCGCCCTTTGATTTTTGCACCGTCATCTGGCTTCGGAGAATCTAGCCCTCCGTGAAAACTCACCGCCCCTTTGATATCGCCGCCTGCGCGCGCAAGTTCGATAGCCGCGGTTCCACCGAAGCAGTAGCCTATCGCCGCGGTTTTGCTTTTATCTACGCCCTTTTGCTCACGGAGAACCTTCAGCCCTTGGTGCATTCGATTGCGAAGACTTGCACGATCTTTTTTAAAACCAGTTGCGAGTGCGGCGGCTTCTTCAGCGTTTTTCGGACGAACGTTTTTGCCGTAAATGTCGACAGCAAACGCAACATACCCCAGCTCGGCCAACATATCCGCTTTGCTTTTCGTTTCATCGGTGACGCCCATCCAATTGTGAACGACCAAGACGCCTGGCTGGTTGCCTTTTTTCGAGTCGTCGTATGCGACGTAGCCTTCATATTTTTTTCCAACCATATTGTACTCAACTGCT
>JAYSST010000335.1:0-1546 GCA_043720435.1 Bdellovibrionales bacterium | reverse complement strand
CCGTAGAAGCACGTTGGCGTGTGACGGATGGCTTTGTAACTCTCATTCACTACAAACCGATTGCTCGAGTCTGGCAGGGAAGTTTGACAACCTCGGCCGCGATTCATGGCGCTGGTCGATCTGCGCGAGAAACATTATGGCTGGTCGGAATCGGCCGGCTTTTTTAATGTCGCGACGCCGTCGCCGCACGACCCGGATTTACTTGCGTTCGATTTTCAAAATCTGATCGCGGCCGTTACGACGAATTGTGATTTCGTTTTCGCCGGGCGATAGTGAGATGTAGTCAGTCGAAATTCGCTCTTTGGTAACGACGGATTCGGCGGCAATCATTCGATCGTTCTTTGTAGCTTTTGCAGCTGCCTTCGCCGCCGCTTCAGGAGTCGTAAAAGTTCCCGCCATGGCTTCGGGCGCTGCCGCATTCGCGGCCGAATTGAAAACCGTGGCTTCGAAACCATTCGTTTTGTTTTGTACGCCGTTGATCGTGTCTTTGCCCAAGCAGGGTTCAAACTGAAGTCGCAACTGGCGAACGGCCGAAACTATTCGCAATCGCGTTGCTGGCTCGCAGCCGATGCGCGCTGTTTTAAGCGCGAGGCGCGAATCAGCCGCGATCGATTCAGAATCAGCATTGCTCGCCGGCGAACGCCCGGAAATTCCCAGATTATTGTTGCCGATGAAGAGTGCGGGAGAAACAGCACTTTGCGCGTTCGAATACGGTCGCAGCACTGTCGCAACGTTAATAACCGTCAACAGCGCGACGAGGCCGAATGTCCAAAGATGAAATTGAAGCCAAAGACGCTTTCGCACTCCTCTTTATCGGAGCGCGGGTGGATGGGGTTGAGGGTCGGGTCTAGGGTTTTCTCGTAGCGAGCGGCTACTTTTTCTTGGCTGTTGGCGCCGGTTTGGCAGCCGGCTGAGCTTTCATAAATCTCGCGGCCGTATCGGACGGCGACACCGGAATCGACATCGACCGCAAGAGATTCGACACCTTCGATTTGTCGGTGATCGATATTTTGGCGTCGCGAATGCGTTCAAAGATCTTGCGATAGGTGGCGTTATCGGCGAGCTCTGGCTTCAGTTCGGCCATCATGTTTTCGAGGATAACGACGTAGGTCGCAGTTCTCCGTGGACCCTCTTGAGTTCGCAGCTCGGCAAGCGACTCTTCAGTGAGTTCTGCTAGCACTTCGTCGAGTGAGTTCAGATCAACCAACTCGCGTCGAACTCGGCTATAGAGATTCGATCTTGCGCCATCTTGATCAGGCCGAGAAAGTGCAATCCGCATCGCATCCTTCAGATTTTCGAGGGCCTCGGGTTCGGCTGCGATTTCTCCGTCTTCGTTATCTTCTTGTTTTGCTTGAAGAGCCTGCGCCTTTTTCAATTTTACTTTGATCATGTCGCTGACCTGATCCGAGTTTTTCAGTAGCAGTGAGGATGCGTCGTACTCGACCTTTGTCCATGCGAGCGGCGATGCGAGCAATACCAATATCGCGAGGACGGCGCCGACCGATGTTGAACGAAAATTTGACTGCATGCGATGTCTCCTAAAAAA
>JAYSST010000334.1:0-1546 GCA_043720435.1 Bdellovibrionales bacterium | reverse complement strand
TTCGACAGAAGTTGAGTGATGTAGAGTTCTCGTGCGTCTTCGTTCAATGCGCTCGGATCAATGATGTAGATTTCGACACGACCTTTGACGACGAGATACATTCCGACGCCGACTTCTCCTTGGCGGAAAATAGATTCGCCAGCGTGATAGTGCCGAACATGAACACAGCGCTCGAGGAAGCGTAGTTCGTTACCAGTGAGATCGCGAAACAGCATGTTTTCGCGCAGTACGGAATGGACTGATTGGTCGACGGCGCGTTTGAAAATATTGTCCCAGATATAATTCAAATTATTTCTCCCACACGCGTGCGCTCGGGTCGTTCCAAGTTAAGACATCTCGCTCTCGAACCCAGCCAGTCATCCCGCCAGGATAAGTAATGCGACGCCATAGTTTCTCATCGATTGATCGCGAGTCGCGAACAATGACTTCCATACCTTCAAACACTTCGAAGAGTTCCGTTGCCGTTTGGTCTGGGGCGGAACGCACTGCTACCTTTGCTGACAAGATGGTTCCGCGAATATCGAGCCGATCGACGAAGCCGGCGATCGAAATCCCTAGGAATATTATGAAAACGAACGAAAGAAAAAAACCGCCGAACGGAACCGCCGGCATCGCGGTTTCTAGTTCAAGCGCCCGACGACGGGCGGCCCACCATCGCAACAGGCGCCACCCCGAGAGTAAAAGAAAGAGTGCAGCAGCTACTGTGACAGCGAGGGGCGAGACGCGGATAAGAATTGCGCGCCGAAATTCTTCCCAAGCTTCGGTTTCGTGCGCAATTGCGGACTTCGGCAATTTTGGCTTCGTCCAATCAACCGCGCTCAACAAAGCCTCGTTCGTCGGATTCTCGGCTAGTGCTTTTCGCCACAAAGCGAGAGCGGCGCCGAGGCGTGCTTCTTTTTGCGCAATGATACCGAGATTTAACAAGAGCGTGGGATCGAACGGGTGCTCTTTTTCGAGTTCGAGAAAGTTATCGCGGGCGTCCGCAAGCTTTCCGTCTTTAAAACTCGAAACCGCTTCCGAGAAAAGCGGGTCCGCAGTCTGAGAAAATGACGCGCAAGGCGACAGCATAAACGCCAATAAAGCGCTCAGAAATAGGACCTTGAAATGGTTAGGCGGGGTTCTCGTCATTTCACTTAAGAGTTTAAAGCACGATTGGCTTGGGGCAATCGTTTCGTGGGCTGGGTTGCCTAGGGTCTGGTTGCCGCAGCTCTGAGGCGGGAGTAATGTTGAAGTGTCGTTGCACCGGAGGTGCGCGTAATCGCTTATCAGGAGAAAAGTCCGTGTCTAAGTCAGAAATCTCAAAGCTTGCGGGTCACCGTATTCTTTCGTCTCCAAAAATTCAAAAGCTGATTTCGGATCTCGTCTCGGCCGTCGCTGAAGAGGAGTCGTCGCTTGGAACCACACGCGCGCCGCTCGCCGAGGCCATCGATCACGGAAAAAGCGTGTTTGAATCGATCGCGAAGCTTCGTGGTCGCCCCCTTGTTTACCCTTTCGTAAGCACTGGCGCTGGCCGTGGGGCTTACGTCGAGGTCGAGGATGGCTCGAT
>JAYSST010000333.1:0-9762 GCA_043720435.1 Bdellovibrionales bacterium | reverse complement strand
TTAGGCGGCGGGCCGATGACCGGTGCGAGTACCGGGGGCAAGATGGTCATCGCTGCGGATCGAGGTTTCAAACGCAGACAGATCACATTATGCCGGTGGCGCACGGTGGGAAAAATGATATGGAGAATCTGAGATTACTTTGTCGGGTTCATAATTCATTGATGGCCGAAAAAATTCTTGGCAGAAGCACGATGCGGCAGTTTCGAAGTCCTTCATGTTGAAGTCACATCGATTGATGTGGAGGGCCGGCTTTCGTTGCTGCGGGCCACGGGTCTATCATCAGAAATCACTTTGGGCGGCGGTGACCGCGGGCTTCGGGTTTCGCTTCCAGTGGATTTTCGGGCCACGAATGTTTCGGATACCTAGCGCGCAATTCTTTGCGAACTTCGAAGTATGATCCGCGCCAAAATCCCGGAAGGTCGGCTGTGACTTGAACCGGTCGGTAATTTGGTCCAAGCAGATGAAACGTCAGCGGTTGACCGGCAACACTCGGGTGAATGGCCAAACCAAACAATTCTTGTAGACGCACTTCCAGAAAAGGCGGCTGATTGTCGGGATACTCGATGCGAAAGCGATTTCCGGTGGGCGCTATGAAATGTGAGGGTGCGCTTTCGCGAAGATCTTTAGTCAAAACGGGACTATCACTCGACGCGATTTTTTCCCAAGCGTCAGCGAGAGCTTCAGCCCCTTCTTCGGAAAAAAGTTTCTTAAGAGAACTCTGCCCATACAGCTGTTCTTCAATCGCTTGTGCGAGTGAGCTTTCGATCAGTTCGTCAGTTAAATCGAGATTCGATCGCTGGAGGTATTTAAGTCTAGTCAGCAGCCGACTGACGGGACGTTGTTTGAATAGCAGTGCTCGGCGCGCGAGTGTTTCGCTTTTGAGAGTTTCTAGCGCATCGTTCGGATCAAGCCGATCGCGCGAGCCAGCATCCATCGGCAGATCGCGGTACATTAGAGCCTTTTCAGAGTATGCAGTCATCGTTTCTTCTTCAAAGACGACGCCCGATCGTTTCGAAACTTGGTCACGTGCTAACTCCTCGATCCAATCCCGCGGAATGGAAGAAGCTAAAGTTGTCATTGGATCGTTCGACGTGCGACTTGTTCCGGCATCGCCTTTTAGCGCGATAAAGAATTGGGACTCGCGCACGCAAGACGAGGGATGAAGTTCTATGCCTTTACCTCCAACCATTCGTGCCTGCGGCGAGCTGGCGCGGCGGCGACGAGCCAAACGATCCGGAAACGCTTTCAGTAGCAGCGCCGCAACCGCTTTTTCGTTCCAGTTCTCGATGACTTGTTCAACCGGTGCAGCGTCGCGACCAAGATAAGAATCAATCACACGCATCATCGTCTTCATCGACGTGCGATCGACGCGGTAAGAAGGCGAACGCTCAATCAAGATCGCGGCGCGCAAGTGCAGGTCACACTCGTGCGCAGAGCTTCCACTCGCAGCTTTGCTTTCAAGCAGAAAATCTTTTTCAGTGAGCACGCCTGCAATGACGGCCGCCAACGTCTCGAGCTCAGGTTTGGGAGCAATCGAAATTTCGGTTGCTGCCACCAACATTCGCGCGGCTCGCACTCCGACTCCCGTCTTGTGCATTCGTGTTCCGAGTTGAGTTATGCGCATTTCTTTGTCGATAGCTCCGAGATCTTGCAGAAGTCGAAGCGCCTGATTCAGGCGAACATCGTCAGGTTTTTCGAACCAGTCGAATGACTGTGGGTCGGTGATGCCGAGACTATATAATTCGAGAAGTGAGTCGGCGAGATCGACCCGGTTTAATTCCGCTTCGTCGAATTGTTGAAACGAATTTTCGTCGAGCTTCGACCAAACTCGGTAGCAGAGCCCCGCCGTCTGCCGGCCGGCGCGGCCTGCACGCTGCGTGGCCGACGCGAGTGAGATGCGTTCAAGATGCAATTGCGAAAAGCCAAGACGATCGGCTCGCGCCACACGCTGAAGTCCCGTATCGACAACAGTGCCAACGCCGTCAATCGTAAGCGAGGTCTCGGCGATGTTTGTCGCAAGAATGATGCGAGGGCGTGCGTCGCTTTTATCCGGTGAAAGAACCCGAGTTTGTTCGTCGAGCCCAAGGCTGCCGTGAAGTTCGAGAATTTGAAACGCGCGAGTCACTAAGACGTCGCTTTCTAAAAATTCTCGGACGCGGCGTATTTCTCCGACACCAGGAAAAAATGCGAGCACATCGCCAACTCGTTCGGCGGGTCCCAAAAGAACATTCTTTAAAAGCTTGCCGATCTTGTCGGTCCACTCGCGGCTCGAAGCCACCATCAACGGTTCGCTCGAATGTCGAACGGCGATCGGGTAGGTGCGCCCCGGAACACGAATGATTTGCGCAGGTTTATCGTCAATGGATAAGTAAGTCGCGATTCGATCTGCATCGATCGTCGCGGACATCACGACGATGCGTAAATCCGGCCGTTCTAATAGTTGAAGTTCTTTAAGTGCAGCGATGGCGAGGTCCGTGTAACGACTGCGTTCATGAAATTCGTCGAGCACGACACAGTCGATTCCTTTTAACAGCGGGTTCGAGGCGAGGCGTTTAAGAAATAAGCCTTCCGTGAAAAAGGCGAGCCGGGTGGACTCCGTCAGCTGATGATCGAATCGAACGCTGTATCCGACTTTTGTTTTCATCGGCCAACCGCGTTCGCTCGAAATTCGAGCAGCCGCTGCACGGGCGGCGAGGCGCCGCGGTTCGAGGACAGCGACTTGTGAATTGTGCCCGACAATTCCGCGATCGATGAGCATCGGCGGAAATCTCGTCGTCTTTCCCGCGCCCGGTTCGGCAACCAGCACGAGGTTTTTGTGGATTCCTAGGGCAGCTTCGATGGCAGGCCACGAGTCATCAAACGGAAGTGGCACCAGCTGACTCGAACCCATTTTTTCCGACTCCCCTGTGTGGCGCCGTCTTGCACCATGCGATGCATTAAATATGCGTCGCAAGCGCTTAAACGGCAATCCGCGGTTTCAGACTAAGGTCTGGGACATGGTCCGTCAATTGCTCAGCCTGTGCGCGACGTCGGAGTCAAACACGGCCCGATTCAAATTTAAAACCAGGGGGATTTCATGTTCGCAGTTTCAACACTACAAGTAATGGCTCTTAAATCTGCAAAGATGCTTGCAGGAGCAGCTGCACTTTTCTCGATCGCGACCGGCACTGTTGCCTGTAACTCGGACGATGCAGCGATCATCGGCGGCACAATCGCAATTGTTGCGGGTGTTATCGCTATCGACCATGCCATAGACAACGACCATCGTCGTCCACAATGCCATGGCGGTTACAAACAAGTCTGTCGTTCTATCCGCGATCGTTTTGGTCGCCTCCACACAGATTGCGATCGCGAGTGGGATTCATGCGCAAGCCGATACTCGACCAATCTCAAACTTTCAGCAGACTCTCCGTTCCTCGCGTCGACTCCAAACGACGGCGTTAGCCAAATCGCCTCGAAGTTCAATCTCCCACTCGAGTCGGCCGAAAAATTAACGGCAACATTGAAGGAAGCAGCTGCCGGCAAAACCGACGCCCTTGCTCTTATGGGATTGTCGTCTGACGAATTGGCTCGCATCGCTAAATACAAACTTCCTTCTGATACAGCTCTCGACAAAATCGCGTCTTCACTCGCTTTGTCGCGCGAAATGGCTCGCGGTCTCGTTCAGCAGCTGATGGATGAAACACGAGCGCAAATGGCTGACATCGATAGCCCAGCTTGGACGGCTTGCCGAGCGACAGGAAAATGGAAGACAGATGCTAACGGCGGAACTTGCAAAAGCACGAGCTGGAGCGGTTGCAGCCCAGCAAGCGGTGCCTCAGTTTGCGCCACTGTTCGCTAGGCTCTAATGACGGTCGCGGGCGGCTAGCCTCACCATCCTAACGGATTTAAAAACCTCGGAGCCGGTGGCTTCGGGGTTTTCTTTTGAGTAGCGAAAGTGACACCGTCAAAATCTTAGACAGGCACTTTGGCTTAAAACGCGGGTAGGGAAGCGCGAACCGCGTCGCCAGGGATTAGATTTTGCTCCTTTAGAATGAATGCTAACTAGAATCGCGATTGTATCTACGCCTGGTGCTGAACTGGATCAAATTCGCACAGCAATGCGAAATCCCATGAAGTTTACGGTGCGAGAATTCCTGTCGATGGAATCTTGCGTTCATGAGCTCGTCACCTTTCCCATGGAAGTTCTGCTCTTGCGGGTTCCATTCTTTGACGAGAAACACGTCGCAATGGTTTTAAAGGCAAGACGCAGATTTCATCAGGCATCGGTTATCATGATGGCAAAAGAAATAAATCCGGTCGCAAGACTCAAATCTGGAACCATCGAAGGCTTCAAACTTTTGCAGGAGCCGATGGAAGTACAAGATCTAGTTTCGATCATCGCAAAACTTAGAAAAGGCGAACCGACAATTCATCGCCTTCATCCACGCGTTCGTCGCCGTGACCTCGTTCAAATCATCGATAGCAATGGACAGGCACATCGCGCGACATTTATCGATTTTGCGCAAATGGGCGCACGGCTCGCGATTTCAAATACAAGTTCTGCAACGTTTCGCGCACGCGAATCGGTTCAAATTCATTACGGATCATCGAGTGAGCCCGGTAAGCAACATCGCATCGAAGCAAAGGTTGTTTGGGCGTCGGGCGGAATCGCGACGGGATCATCGCATACCGCAGGTGTGAGATTTATCGCTGCTTACTAGGCGTCGAAAGTTTCAGACTACCGAACGTTCTTATGCATGCCGTAGTTGAACGATTGTAATTCTACAAAGGCACGCTTCGCGTCGTTCTGCGCCGACTCCCACTGGTTTGGTCCCGAGGATTTGGCTTTTGCCCACGCGCTTCGCGCTTTTTCGATTCGCGGATTCAAATCAGCAACAGCTTTTTCTGCGTGCGCTTTACCTTCAGGCTTGCTGACGGAATCAGTGACGCGCCCATAATTCCAAACTGCGGCTTCATAATGATTGATTCGTTCGTCGAGGGTTTTGATGAATCGAGCTTTTTGGTGATACGAATAAGGACGTTCAGCAAGACTGACCGCCCATGTTGAACTTTCGGCCCAAGCTTCGTTCTCTTTATTCGGCAAACCGTATGTGCCCGAGTTCATCACGATGCCGTTTGATTCATCGATTGGTGTGTTTCCCGAAAACCGCGTCGCGGGAGTCGTCGGCGCTTTGCGAGTCTTCGGCACGAAATGGTGGCCGTTTGCTGCTTCCTCGCCATGTGCTCCATCGTGAGCCATCGCAGCAGGTTGTGCGACAGCGAACGTTACAGTCGCTATCACTGTGAGAAGTGCCATTTCTTTAATCAGACGGTGTTTCACGATGTCTTCCTTCGCAGTGTGCTATCCGGTTAAATTGAAGCCGGGCGCACGCGAGGTCAAGCCGGAATTTGCGAAACCGCTGTCGCGGCTGCAAATTCGGATTGAAACCTAGAAAAGACTATTACGAAGCAAAATTTTTCGCCAAACCGAGATTCAAATCTCGCTTGTTAATGCTGTCGGTTATTTCGAAGTGTGTGAGTTTGAGGCCGTGTGGGACATGAATGTTGTCAGCCGACATAAGCAGCACCGGAATCTTGTGAGTGAATCTGCATTGTTCTGCGAGGATCGGATCCGTATCTAGATACGAGTCGAGCTTAATCAATACCTCGAGTCCCTTTAGACCCGGAAGGTTTTGATCGACGACAAGATAATCGTAGTTGTTGTCGCAAAGCGCTTCGATCGCTTCATAGCTGTCGACAACAATGTCACATCTTGCACCCGAGAACTGCTCGATGAGATAGCGCGTGAGTTGTGCCATGTCGCCATCGTCCTCTACGACGAGCACCTTGCGACGATTAAGAGTCGTGCGCCGAATATTCATCTGAGCCATTTCGTCGGCTTTCTTTTGCTCTTTGCTGTATCCCTCAATACCAGTAGTCAGTGACATTTGAACTCCCCTTCGTTGTAACGACGTCATGAGGTTCGGTCTTTTTGTGAACTCTCGATGTTTTATCGTTTTTCGTTTCTTATATTGTTGTGTTTGCAATCGGTGTGCGCGCACCCAGTGGCACGTTTTCCGCTTAAAATCGAACGCTTTGGATTTGAACTGGCAATTCTGGGGCGGAAACGGATGAGGTCCTGTGGCGGCGAGAACTGATAGGACGTCTAGTTTGCATAAAAAAACGGAGATCTCAATGATCTCCGTTTTC
The DNA here is from genome assembly GCA_043720435.1 of Bdellovibrionales bacterium. Lineage (GTDB taxonomy): Bacteria > Bdellovibrionota > Bdellovibrionia > Bdellovibrionales > JAMPXM01. Next base: position 3,570 of record JAYSST010000333.1, on the reverse strand, counting down.
AATTGAAGGGCAAGCTTCGTCAGTTAGGCGTCGAAGTGCGTGCTGGTCTCATTTGATGTACGCATTTTTACCAACATCACTGCGCCAGCGCCGATTGCTGCTGCACCAAGCAATGAGTAAATTGGATATTTGCGCACGAACGATGTCGCCGACTCCCGCGCAGTGCTCAGGCCTGACTGCACGTCTTGTACAGTATTATTCAGCATTGTTCGCACTTCCTCTGTGCTTTTCGACGGCAGAAAAGAAAGCGCTGTGTTCAGCACGCTCTCGGTCATCGAGCGTGGAGACGAATCTCCCGCTGCCGAGTCCAGCGCGCGTTCTGCTTTGTTTGCGGCCGACTTTGTTTCTGACTTGATATCCGAACCAAGTTTTGAAGCACCTGCTGAAACTGATTTTTTGACATCTGCCACTGTTGTATTTCCGTTTGGATAACTCACTGTTGTCTCCTCTGATTACGTTTTATGATGTGTTTTGTTCGTTCCGGAACTTTGTTTGTTAATGTTTGTCGGGCTTCAAACCCTCTGCGGCGGGCGGATCCATAATTCCCGTAATGAAATGATTGATGCGCTCGCGAATCGATTCCTGATTTTCCCCATAGCGTTGCTGCACAAGTCCTGTGAGCTGCGAAATGTTGCCTTTCGTTTGCTCGAGTTCGTCGTCCGTAAGTTTTCCCCACACTTTTTGAATCTCGCCCTTAACCATCTTCCATTTTCCATCAATGATATTTTCGTTCAGCACTAAAGCCTCCTGGTTTCCGTTCAAGTTTCGAAAACGAACTTCAAAATGAACGAATACAAATTTCATTCCGACGTCAGACCCGTGAGACAGCTGGGTGAGAGATCGTTGCCGATGAGTTAGGGGAATTTATGAACGTAAGCGAGGTCTTGCGCCTCGATGAGCTGCCGGCGGAACAAATCTGGACGTCTGTACCATCTCAAATTAATGTTGAAAAACTAGCTGATGAGGGAATACGTTCGATCAAGTGAGGTGTCGGAATGGATTTGCCAGCAAGCATGTACGTAAATTATTTGGCCCGAAGAAAAGCTGATCATGCACGACTTACATCAGCGATCGCTTCCCCACAGGGCATTGACGACTTCAAAACGGTTGGGCATCAAATCAAAGGCAACGCGAGTTCTTTTGGATTCAATGATCTGGTCAGCATCGGTGAAGCGATGGAAAAGCTCAGCGCGGCTCAGCTCCCGTCGGACGGGCAACGCCTCTTGCATGATTTTTGGCGGTGGATAGTCGTAACCGAAAAGAGACTCGAAACCGAGCTCGCCGATTCTGACGAAAGTTGATTGGCAGAAATGTATCAAATGGGTTTTGTTGCGCAGAGATTGTTTTCGTTCGATTCTTTTTCCGCAGCATTGCTGGTGGTAGCGATTTCAATCGCGACAATTGCGGGGTGCGCTTCGAAAGCGCCCGAAGCTGCTCCGACCGAACCTCTTGTTCAAACTGAAACACCCGTCGCCGATGGAGCGGCTCGCGCTGCAGACTCTGACTATTTTGTAGATATTGAATTTGATAAAGGCTCGGATGCGCTCACCGAAACCTCACGTTCATCGCTGACTTCTTTACTGAAGCGCGCGCGAGCCGAAGGTCCACTGGCGGACGTAAAAGTTTTAGCTTGGGCCGACGAGGAGTATCCATCTGCGAAATTAAAAAAGCTTTCGCGAGGACAACGCAAGCTGGCCGCGGGGCGAGCGCGGAGCTTGGCGACATTTATCAGATCGTTAGACCAAACGCTGCCTGTCGAAAGTCACAACATGGCTCAGCGACCGAGCGCGGTATCGCGTTGGTTTAACACTCCCGATGCTCGGTTTAAGCGATCACTCGTTGCAGCGGGTTTGCCGACGACCGCGGAAGACGCACCAGTAACGGGTCGCGCATCCCACGCAGTTATTCTCGTCACGATGAAGCAGTAAATTCTGAGGTACCCGGTTCCTTTTGCAGAAACGTTGCGGCGCTACGGAGCGCTGCTTCTGCAAAAGGAACCGGGGTACCGTCTTAATGTTCTTGGGCGGTGAGCGTCGACTCGCTGCTTTGGATTCGGCGGTACAGCGTTTTGCGGTCGATACCTAAATCCCTAGCCGTTTTATCTTTTGCTCCACCATTTCGCATCAATGCATACTCGATGTATTGTTGCGTGAGATCGTGGAGTGTCATCAGCTGACCTTCGTTCGTCATCGGAAACGATTCGCCATCCGCTTTCTGCGTCTGCTGGTTCGGTGGTGTAAATGAAGTCATACCTGGACGATCGAGTTGCAGATCCTCCTTCTGAATCACATCAGCCGAACACAAGACGACCGAACGCTCGATCGCGTTTTCAAGTTCGCGAACGTTTCCCTTCCACGATCTGTCTAACAGATACTGAAGTGCATCTTTTGAGAACGATCGCGCCGGCGAATCGTTGATAGAAGCAAAGCGCTTTAAGAAAAACTCTGACAACGGAACGATGTCTTCTTTGCGGTCTCGGAGTGCCGGTACACGTATCGGAATTACGTTCAGACGGAAGTACAAGTCTTCGCGGAATCGTCCACCGGCGACTTCTTCGTGCAACGTCTTATGTGTCGCTGAAATTATTCGAGCATTGATCGGACGCGCCTGGTTTTCTCCGACGCGTTTGATTTTCTTTTCCTGCAATACTCGCAAAAGTTTTGCTTGGAGCGACATACTAAGGTCGCCGATCTCGTCGAGGAACAATGTTCCGTTCTCAGCTTCTTCAAAAAGTCCTACTTTTTTTGCGATGGCGCCAGTAAAGGCGCCTTTCGCATGACCGAAAAGTTCGGACTCGAGAAGATTTTCCGGAATCGCAGCGCAATTGATAGCGACGAAAGGACCGCGTTTGCGATTGCTTTCTGAGTGCACGAACTTCGCGATAACTTCCTTACCTGTTCCGCTCTCACCAAAAATAAAAATGTTCGCAGTACTCTTTGCGACGCGTCGACTGACGTCGAGTGCGCTTAAAAAGCCTGGGCTACGACCGATGATTCCAGGCGCCGATTGCGTCTCTTGATCTTTAACGATCGAACGCAACGACTGATAATCCTCTTTTAGATTTTTCAGCTGCAGTGCGCGCTCGACAGAAATTTGAAGCTGCGGAAAGTGAATTGGTTTGACCAAGAAGTCGTAGGCGCCTTGTTGAATTGCGCGAATGGCAACTTCAGTAGATTTCGTTACTGTCATAACGATGATCGGCGCTTCGACTTTCAGTGTTTTCAATTTGCGCGTGAGATCAAGTCCCGACATTTTCGGCATTTGCAAGTCGGTGATGATGACATCACATGCGAGACCTTCTTCGAAACTGTCATAGGCACTTTCGGCGTCGGAAAAAGTCGTGATGCGATAACCTTTAGGTTTAAAAAATCCTACGATCAAATCTTGGATGTCGTTGTCATCATCAATTATGACAATGTGTTTGCCGTTTTCATTCATTGAACTCACTCGCGTCTCCTGACGTGTACCTTCTGTTTCGAAAACATCGAAGGGGGTGTTTTTTCCGACTTCAATATTGTTAGTTCTTTTTAGACTCAATTGATAGCGTCTTAATGCCCCATGATAAATTTT